>JASLEQ010000456.1 GCA_030151135.1 Candidatus Sulfotelmatobacter sp.
GCATTGAGGATCGATTGCTCCTCGGAATAAACGTTGAACGCCGTAATCTGCTGGGGTGGGGTGATCCCGGTATTCAGGGTGCTGTTGTGCGCAATCTGGATCAGTTTCACATCCAGCAGGATCTGGCTGCGTCCATCCATCAGATTTTGCAGGGTGAAGTTGAATGCGTTCAATTGGCTTTGGGGTGCGCGCAGCGTCAATGTGCCCGACGTTGCATCCACTGCCATCTGTGAGACTTCGAAGACATTGCGCGCGAGGTTTCCAATGTCCGTCATTTCCGTCGAAGTCATCCCCGACAGGTAAACCGTTTCGACGCCGTTGTGCGTGTATTGCGCGCGATGATCGCGTGTATCCAGGGCTACAACGGCGCGGTGAGCGTCGATAGGCTCAAAGAAGGACTTGGTCACCATTGAGAGCGCGTGAGTGGCTTCGGCGAAGTTTGCGTCGTCGATATCGAAGCGGATCGACTGCCCGCGAATGCTTTCGTCAAGGGTGACTTGAATGCCGAAAGCTTTAAAGACGTCCTGGATGACCGTGCGCTGATTGGCATGCAGGTGGAAGCTGTGGATTCCTTGCGTATAGGAGAGCGTCTCCATTTCGCCGAGGCCCGATGTACTCTGCTCTCTCTGCGTCTGGATGTCGGTGGCTAAAGGATTATCGGCTAATTCGCCTGCGTGCTGAGCCAACTGCGGATCGTGCGGATCCATCTGGAAGGCTTGCGTGAGCGCGGCCCGGGAGCCCTGAAGATCGCCTTGCAGGCGGGCTCTGGCGGCCGTCTGTATCAGTGCGGCAACGGCATGACTCCGGGCGATCTCGACAGCCATGGTGTAGTTCTGATTGGCGGGGTCGAGCTCTGCGGCCCTCTGATAGTCCGTGAGAGCCTCTTCAAATTTTCCCTGCTCGTAGAGCTTGGCGCCGGCCAGGTAGAGCTTGGAAGCGCGCCGCCGTTCGCTGCCGGTGGGCTGCCGCGCGTCCTTCAAAGCGGGGTTGGACGGCTTCGATGTACTGGTATTCGAGGATTGTGGTGCCTGCTGGGGTTCACTCACAGCTGTCGGCTGAGGCGCGGTCTGGGTCGCAGCGGGAGGGCTCGAGCCAGCGTTGTCCTGGCCAGTAGCTGTTGCGGCAATAGACAGCATGGCCAGGGACGCGATCAGCGTTGCGAGGTGAGCATGCATCGTCTTCACGCTGCCGGCCTCGTTTGTGCCAGGAGATCGGCAAGCGAGGTCGCGCAGGCCTCGGGTTGTAGTCTCAGGAGTTCGTCAAAGGTGTAACGTCCCGTCGCCACGGCGATCACGGGCAGGGAATTGGCACGTGCCGCTTCAATATCGCGCGGCGTATCGCCAACGACGCAAATGCGCGCATTCTCGCCGGCCATCTCACGGGCCTTGCCGGCGGCGTGCGCAATCAGTTCGGAGCGGACCGGGAAATGATCGCTGAAACCACCGAAGCGGAACCACTCGCGCAAACCTGCAGCCTCCACCTTGATCCATCCGATCATCTCAAGATTACCGGTTGCCACGCCGAGAATGGCGCCTCGGCCGGCGAGGTGCTGGAGGGCGTCTTCCACTCCCGGCATCCGAACCAGGTCCATGGCGTGCCGCTGATCTGCCACGCTCTTACCCATGGCTGCGAGAATTGCTGCAGTGTGGGTTTCCAGAACCTCGGGAGGGATGCCGGCCTGATTGCAGGCCTCGCGGAGGATTCCGGTATCGGTGCTGCCTTGCAACACGATGCCTGCCAGAGTGACTTCGAAACCGGTCACGCGCTGCACGCAGTCGGCGAACGAATCGACATGAATCCGATCGCGGCTGCGCAGCAGGGTTCCATCGATATCAAAGAGATAGGCGTCCTGCTCGTCCCACACGAATTCCGGCTGGATGACAATCCGCGGTTGAACGTTGGAAGGAAAGCTGGATTCTTTTGGTCTTGACTGCATGTTCTCCGGGGCGGTCAGCCCTGGCGATAGCCCTGGCGGACGGCACTATATACAGGACGCTCGCTGCGCGGCGGACGCTTGAGCCCGGCACGGACTTCCTGCAGGCTCAATCCTAATTCTGTCATGGCACGGCTGAGGGTGTTGCGATGCATTCCCAACTCTTCGGCGGCCTTGCACTGGTTGCCCCGGTTCGCGATCAGTACCTCGCGTAAATATGTTCGCTTGAACTCGCTGACTGCATCCTCATAGCGGATCCCGCTGGAATGCATTTGCGTAACCAGGTTTTCCAGTTCCCGTCTCAACGTGCACCTCTTTAGCTTTTACTAATCTGTCATATTACGCGCAATGGCGCGGTGGAAAGCAGTGGAAAAACATCTCTCATCAATCGTGGTTGGAGTGCAGAAGGCGTTGCGATCCTTCTTCCACCGTATGCAACCCCGAGCGAACCCGCGCGGAGAGCTCCGATGGTGTCATGTGAGTGCTCACATGCAGCGCCCCGAAGAACATGCGCGGAAGATTGGAATCAGCCAGCCACTGTTCCTGGGGAAAGAAGGCCACAATTACGAGGATGAAGACGACCACGAGCACAACCCCTTGGAAGAAACCGAAGATTGCGCCGGCGATGCTGTCGAGCCATCCCAGGCCGATCATTCTCAGAGCTTTGGCAAGCAGGTTGCCGACGACACTGATCAGAGCCATCACGAGCAGCGCGACAAGCAGAAAAGCCACGGTGTTGGCGACAGCCGGGATGCGGAACAAAGGGAGCAAAACGGAAGCCAGACGGCCATAATTCCAGGCCGCAATTGCCAGCCCCAGCACGAGTCCGCCAAGTGAGCATACAGACCGGAAAAAGCCCTGAGCCATTCCGGCAATTACCGCGGCGACCATGATGATGACTATCGCCCAATCCACCAGTGTCATTGTTCGCCTTGTCCCTTCATCGATCAGCGATCCGTGGACAGTGGACCGCAGACCGTTCACGATGTTTTCTCAGTGTATGCAACCTGAAAAAGAAAGTTGCTCATGGTTTAGAGGTACGCGGAAGGGTGGCT
>JASLEQ010000477.1 GCA_030151135.1 Candidatus Sulfotelmatobacter sp.
CGAATATCCAATGATCACTCCCAACATGTTGTTGAAGTCGTGCGAGACGCCGCCTGCGAGCCGGCCGATGGCTTCCATTTTTTGCGCTTGCCGGAACTGCTGTTCGAGAAGCCGAGCTTCGGTCACATCCTGGGTGACGGCGAGCACGCAAGGCTGGTCCTGCAGTTCGACGCGTTCGGCCGCGATTTCAACCAGCCGTACCTTACCCTGCCGATTGCGGAATCGGACCTCCAGAGGTCGCGTCGGATCGAAGTGTCCCAGCTGCTCGATCATCAATTCGCGCTCTTGCGGATCGTTCCAGATGTTTAACTCGTAAGCAGTTCTACCGGTGATCTCTTCATGGGTGTATCCGATCATGCGGAGAAATGCCGGGTTGGCATCGAGATAGCGACCATCCGATTCAGTGCTCAGCGTGATACCGACGGGACTGGAACGGAAGACCGTGGAAAATCTTTCTTCAGACTGCCGCATACGCCTTTCAGTTTTCAGACGGTCGGTAACGTCGTGAGCGAGGACCAGGATGGAACCGGGTGTCGGAAAATCCAAATTGCAGGCAGTGACTTCAACGTCAATGATCGAACCATCTTTTTTACGGTGCCGCCATAAGTCCGGTTGTTGCAATCCACGCAGTGGATGCGACATCAGCTGCAGGAACCGCGGAACTTCTTCCGGAGGACGGATGTCTCCAAGCGTCAGGCGGAGAAACTCATCCCTTGCGTAGCCGTAATGCCGGACGGCCGCCTCATTCACCGCCTGGAAGCGGAGAGTCTGTTGGTCGAAGATCCACATTGGCATGGGATTTTTCTCGAACAACAGGCGGTAATGAGCCTCAGATTGGCGAAGCGCTTCTTCGGCGCGCTTGGCTGGGGTAATGTCGCGCGCAATCGCCGACACGCCGCAGAGATGTCCTTCGGAGTCGTAGACAGCCGAGGCCGTCACCGACACGTCCAGCACGGTGCCATCCCGTGTGATCCGCTGGGTTTCGTAATTTTCCACAGTACGGCCGCTTTGGATGATGCGGACGATCTCTTCTACCTCGCCGCGCCGGTCCTGCGGAGTAATGATGGTGACCGGCTGGCCAATGGCCTGCTCTGCGTTATATCCGTAAAGCTTTTCCGCTCCTCGATTCCACGCGGTAATCCGCCCATTCAAATCCTTGCCGATAATGGCATCCTCGGAATTTTCAACAATGGCGGCAAGCGTAGAGAGGGACGCCTGTAATTTCTTGCGCTCATCGAGCTGCTGGCGCAAAGCTGCATTCGCGTCAGTAAGTTCCACGGTGCGGGCCGCGATTTGAGTTTCAAGGCGTTTGTGGCTCTCCCGCAACGCGCTTTGCGCATCATTCAGCTGTACCAACGCCGATTCGAGCTCGAGCCGTCGCTGTTCAGAAGTCCTGGCCGCTCGGATCGTTTCCAATATGCGGGGAATGACGAAAGGCAGTGCGATGGCAGTGGATATCGACGCAATGGCGGTGAATAATTTCAAGGCGGCGGCGAATACATAAATCGGAATCCATATGGTCAGGGTCTCGACGAAATGTGTTCCGCCGCAGGCAACGATGAAGATACCGAAAGCCAGGAACATCCATTGGAACGGGATGTCTTTACGCCCTCGAATGACAAGATAGAGCAGTGAAATCGAAATCGCAGTGTAAGAAATCCCGATGATGCTATCCGCTACAACATTGGTCCAGATGAGGCTGGGCTTTTGCAGATAACAAAAAGCATGGGGCATGTACCGTTCGGAGAAGACGGTGGAGCGAAATTCGGTTAGTGCGAGCAGAAGCAGGGTGGAAAAGGAAAGGCTGAAATAGGCTAAGTGGCGTTTTTGATCGGATGACAGGCGAAAAAAATCCATCTCGCCAGTTTCTATGGACATTACGACGCTCCTTAAAATGGCCCCAGTCCTGTCATCGTTCCTGGTTCCATTGAGCGCCGACCAAGTTACAGAACCGGGATTGAACGGCAGAGCAGACCCGAGATGCCCGGAGGCCCAAAGTATCTTGCTTTTGATACTCTTCGTATCGCGCGCTTGTCAATAGCCGATGAGAGTAGCAGCGGCTGTCCGATTTCCACGTAACTCGGACAGCCGATTCCGCCTGCATCAGGTCATTCGCATGACGCAAAACAGATCATTCTGCTCGCGCTTCTGTGCCGCATGACTGGATGTTCCTTCCGTCTCGACACTTCTGCGCATGCGGCTTTTACTGGCGGATGGCTGGAAAGACTCCGTATCCATTGGAACCGTTGAAGCTCGTCGAACCACCCGCCGACACAGTGCCGCTGCTTGGATTGAAAAGATAGACCTGAAGGACGGAGTAGGAGCTATCGACCGCATAAATCAATCTATCTTCCGGGCTGAAATATAGAAAAGGGGTACTCGGGATCAGTCCGGTTTGTACGATTTGCTTATTGGTCGTGTCAATGTGTCCGATGACCGTGTCGGCGGTCTCGGGCAGAAAGACATATTGCTGGTCAACACTAATCCAGAACCGCATCGCGGTGCCGCAGGCATTGAGCATCGACTGCGTGCAGACGAAGAGCGGCTGCTGCGGATTCTTGATCAACGGATACACATTCAACACGGAAGCGGCGCCATCGCCGTCGTTGTGTAAGTTGAGGATAAGTTTCTCGGTAAAGTATTGCTCGTCCAGACCGTCAAAGTTGCTGGGCGCGAAAATCGTTCCAACATCAGGACTCAACTGCCCTGTTGTCGTATTCACGAGATGCAGGCTGTAGTTGTAATTGTTCTCGTGATCGAAGCTGACGCTCCAATCGTCATACAGCCGGGTTCCAGCCTTATTGAAACTAACCAACGTTTCCTCATAAAAATAATCGGGGCCGTATGTGGCCTGGATCTTGGGATCTTGCGTGAGAGCTCCGGTGTTCGGATCGACGTGATAGAGGTAGAGGGTCGAGGAATAGCCTTCCTGTCCTGAGGTGGTCTGCAGGACATAAGCAAATTTTCCGCTGGGATGCATCATGAACTGCCATCCGGCCGCGGGAAGAGTTTGCACCGGAGCGCTCTGCGGAACGCCCGAGCTGTCGGTAGCGTAGACCGAAAGTGACACGTTATAACTCGAATCCAGCCACTGCACATAGATGAATTGGTCGTTCGGAGACGGGGTGATCTGCTCGACAAGTGACGCACTGCCGATGGTGAGAGGACTACCCACGGGTGTAGGGACTAAAGTCGTCGGGTTGATGTTGTAGGTTGTTATGGTATTTGCGATGGAAAGGTAAAACAGGTGGACGGAAGGCTGGGCCGCGAACGTGGAGGGAACGAGTCCCAACACAGTGAGAACCAGGCAGGCCCCTTGCAAAATGGCGCGGATGCTGCGCATGAGGAAAACCTCCAGAACAATTTTGGGAATTGAATGGCGGAGTGAGAATCAGATGACAGCCACGGTGGGAAAGGTTGACAGAGCCGAAAAGCAGCTCTGGTCGCGGGATCGGGCCGCGTGGCGAGGATTGCCGCCACTGCAACCTGGCCGGCGGCGCAGCCTGGCTGGTGGACGTGGTACACTCCGCGCGTAAATCGTTTTAAATCACAACGGGAACGGAAAATGATGATGCGTCGGATTGTTGTGCCTGCATTGGCAATGACGTGGATGATCCTGTCGGTATTGGCGAGTGGACAAGAATCGGCGGGGCCGCGGGCCATTACGGTGGACGACGAATTCGCCCTGAAAGCTGTGGACGATCCGCAGATCAGTGCCGACGGAGCATGGGTAGCATACACGGTGCAGACCTCGTCGCTGAAGACCGACAAGAGCCACACCCAGGTTTGGATCGTGCCCTCGGCGGGCGGTGAGCCACTGCCCATGACTGTTGAGGAAGAGACGTCCACACATCCGCGATGGAGCCCGGACGGAAAGTATCTGGCGTTTCTCTCTGGACGCAACGAGGGCAAAACCCAGGTCTACCTTCTGAACCGCCAAGGCGGCGAGGCGCAGAAAATCACCGATACGGTGCAGGATGTGGAGGACTTTGCCTGGTCTCCCGACGGCAAGCGCATGGTGCTGGTGCTTCGTGATCCAAAGCCGGAGGAGATCGAAGAGGCTAAGGAAAAGACGAAGGACGCATCGGCAGAGAAAAATGAAGATTCGAAGAAGAGCAAGACTCCTCGGCCCATGGTGGTCGATCGATATTTATTCAAGGTCGATGAAGTTGGATTTCTAGACCGCAGGCGCACGCACCTATACGTGTTTGACATCGCCGCCAAGAAGACGGCGCAGGTGACTTCTGGAGATTTCGACGACCAGGCGCCGGCCTGGTCGCCGGATGGGAAGTGGCTGGCATTCTCGAGCAAGAGAACCATGCCTGATCCGGACCGGAACTATGACAGCAACATCTTTGTGGTGTCCGCCGACGATACAAACAAAGGCGAGCATTTAACGCAGGTGACGACCAATCCCGGAGCGGAGGCGCAGCCGGCGTGGTCGCCGGACGGCAAGTGGATCACGTATGTGACACAGCTCGATCCTAAGCTGCTCGAGTACTCGACCAAGCACGTCGCGGTCTCCCCCGCGACCGGCGGCGAGGCGAAAGTTCTGACCAAGGCGTTTGACCGGATGGCGAGCGATCCGCGTTTTTCGCCGGATGGAAAGTTTATCTATTTCGAAGCGGACGACGACGGCACGCAAAATCTATGCAAGGTTCCGGCGGGTGGCGGAGATGTTACGCGCGTGATTGGCGGACGCCGGATGCTGTATTCGTACACCGTGGCCAAAAACGGCACGGTGGCGGCGTCGATCACTACGCCGGATCGCCCGGTAGAAGTGTTCACGTTGAATGCCGAGGGCGGCGAGCCGAAGCGCATCACGCAGGCGAACGACGCATTGATGGCGCAGCTGAAGCTATCGGCGCCTGAGTACGTGAAATTCAAAAGTAAAGACGGAACCGAGGTTCGCGGTTACATTTACAAACCCCTCGACTATGTACCGGGAAAGAAGTATCCAACAATTCTGCGTCCGCATGGCGGGCCAGTGTGGTCGTACTATGCGGAGTTTGAGCATCTGCCGCAGCTGTTTGCGGCGAACGGATACTTGGTGCTGTTTCCGAACCCGCGCGGATCGACGGGACGCGGCCAGGATTATGCGAAAGCCATTTTCGCGGATTGGGGAAACAAGGATTTCCAGGACGACATGGCGATGGTGGATTACGCCGTGGCGCAGGGCCTGGCCGATCCGGAGAAACTGGGCGT
>JASLEQ010000499.1 GCA_030151135.1 Candidatus Sulfotelmatobacter sp.
CGTCTTCCCATCCCTCGGAGGCATCGGCGGACCAGGTAGGACTGTTTCGTGACGTTCTCACTGCGCTCGAGGCCACTGGTATTCCCTATGCGGTCTCGGGCGCTTTTTCTTTGCGGCAGCACACCGGCATCTGCCGCTACACCAAAGATCTCGACCTTTTCCTGACTGCCGCGAACGCTCCTGCTGCTTTGGCGTGCCTGCGGGCGGCCGGCATGGAGTGCGAAGTCACCGATGCGGTATGGCTGTCGAAAGCCTGGCGCGAAGGATATTTCGTCGACCTGATCACCGGTATGAGTAACGGAGTGATCACGGTCGAGGATTCATGGATCCAGCGGGCCAGCCCCGCGGTGGTGTATGGGGTGAAGACCCGGGTGCTGGCTCCTGAAGAGCTGGTCGCGTCGAAGATCTTCGTGGCCAAGCGGGAGCGCTTTGACGGCGCCGATATCGCGCATGTCATTTACGGCACGTATGGCGAGTTCGACTGGCGGCGAGAACTGGAACTGGTGGGCGAGAACTGGGAGATGCTGCTCTGGTCGCTGATGCTGTTTCATTACGTATATCCAGCGCAGAGCCACTATGTGCCGGCGGAGATCTGGTGCGAATTGCTGACGCGCTTCCGGCGCGAGGTGAAAGATCCGAAGCCAAACGCCTTGTTCCGCGGCAGCCTGATCGACGAGAACATGTTTGCCATTGACGTGGACGAATGGAAGCTCCCGAATCTTTTGGAAGAGTCCCGCAGAGAGCGGCTGGAGCGAATTGCGCGGGATCAGGGGGAAGAACCGAAGCCGGACAGGAAATCAGCATGAGAATTGCAGCGAGCGCGGACCTGCACTTCACGCCGACGAGCTACGCAAAGCTGAAAGACCAGTTCGAACGCGTGCGCGACGAAGCCGATGTGCTGGTGCTGGCAGGCGATCTCACGAACTATGGTCAGCCGGATGAGATGGAGCCACTGATCAATGTGCTGGTGCGGCTGCGTGTGCCGACCATTGTTGTTCTTGGCAATCACGATTACGAAAGCGGGAAAGAAGAAGAACTCAAGCGCATGCTGGTCGCTGGCGGCATCAAGGTGCTCGATGGCAGCGGTTATGAGCGCGACGGCGTTGGCTTCGCGGGAGCGAAAGGCTTTGTGGGTGGCTTTGGACGCGGGGTCCTGACGGCATTCGGAGAACGCGAGATCAAGGAGTTTGTGCGCGCTTCCGTCGATGAGACGATGAAATTGGAGCGGGGAATCTCGCAGCTTCGTGCGCCGAAGCGAGTGGTGGTGGTGCATTATTCGCCCATAGCGGATACGGTGCAGGGAGAGGCTCCGGAGATTTTTCCGTTTCTTGGGACGTCGCGGATGGCTGAGGTGATCGATCGCCACGGCGCGGACCTGGTGTTGCACGGCCACGCGCATCATGGGAGACCGGATGGTCAAACCCGCGGTGGAGTGCCGGTACATAATGTGGCGATCTCGCTGCTGCAGGCGCAGAGTCCGTCGAGGGTATATCGAATTTTTGAAATGTAGTGTGATCAGTGGAAGTCGTGGGAGCTGGTTTCTGCCTGCGTGACGAACAGCGGCTGGACGCGCTCGGCTTTCACCGAGATGACATTGTCCTGATTCTGCAGGATCCCTTCGACCGCGAGGAAGCGCTCGCTAGTCAGCAAGAGCCGATGTTGATGGAATAAATCCGGATGCACGATTGCATTCGCTACTCCGGTTTCATCTTCCAAACTTAAAAATACAAATCCTTTGGCGGTGCCGGGCCGCTGGCGGGTGATGACGCAGCCTCCGATGCGGAGGCGCTTGCCGGTGGGCAGGTTGCGCAATTCGATGGCGCGGCGGATGCCCATGGCATTGAGCCACTCCCGCTTATAGGACATGGGATGCGGGCCGACGGTAAGCCCTGTGCCATGAAAATCGGCGACGAGCCGTTCTTCGTGATTCATGGGAGCGAGTGGAGAGGGAGCATCAGGCTCGGATTGCTGTTCAAGCAGCGGCCCTGAGGGATGCACGGCACGTTCGACTTGCCAGAGAGCGTCGCGGCGATGGAATCGGAGTTTCGGGTTTCGAGTTTCGGGTTTCGAGTTATGGAATTGCGAGACTGAAACTGAGTTCAGCGCTCCGATTTCTGCCAGCGTGGTGAGTTCGTCTTTGCGCAGTTCTGGGACTCGGCGCGTTAAGTCGTGGATGGAAGTGAAGGGAGCCAGCAGACGTTCGCGCAGAAGTGAGCGTGCCGCTTCTTCGCGCAAGCCGCGTGTGTAGCGCAGGCCCATGCGGAGCGCGACTTCTTCGCCAGCGATCCTCTTTCGCTCCTCCGGAGCTAGCTCATTTATTTCTGCTTCCCCACGGCTTGCGCCGTGGGCTGCATTCTGTCGCCGCTTTGCGGCTGGGTTTTCACTGAGTACCGGGTACTGAGTACTGTGTACTCGCTCCAGCGTGCAATTCCATTCCGACTTTGTCACATCGATAGGCAGCAGTCTTAATCTGTGCCGCTGCGCGTCTTTCACGATTGTTGCGGGAGAATAAAATCCCATGGGCTGATTGTTGAGCAGAGCGGCTGTAAAGGCGGCGAGGTAATGGCACTTCAGATAAGCGCTGGCGTAGGCGATCAGGGCGAAGCTGGCGGCGTGGGACTCCGGAAATCCGTAGAGCGCGAAGGATGTGATCGAGAGAATGATTTCTTCCTGCGCCTTCGGAGAAATTCCGTTTGCCGTCATGCCGGAGCGCAGCTTGGCTTCGATCTCGCGCATACGGGCCTGCGAGCGCTTGAATCCCATGGCACGGCGGAGGTCTTCGGCTTCGCCTCCGGTGAAGTTGGCGGCAACCATCGCAATGCGCAGCAACTGTTCCTGAAAGAGGGGAACGCCCAGTGTGCGTTCGAGGATTGGCTGAAGCGAGGGATGCGGATAGGTGACTTCCTGACGTCCCTGCCGACGCTCTAGAAATGGATTCACCATCTGCCCGACAATCGGTCCGGGACGGATGATCGCGACCTGCACCACGATGTCATAAAAACGCACGGGCCGCAGGCGTGGCAGGCACGACATCTGCGCGCGGCTCTCTACCTGGAACATTCCGACGGTGTCGGCCTGCTGCAGCGTGGAGTAGACCTGCTTGTCGTCCGCCGGAAGATGCGCGAGATCGACTTCTTCGTCGTAGTGATCGCGAATGAGTTCGATGGAGTCCTTGAGCACCGCCATCATGCCGAGTCCAAGCAGATCGACTTTGATGATGCCCATGTCGGCGCAATCTTCTTTGTCCCATTGCACGACGACGCGATTGGGCATGGATGCAGGCTCGAGCGGCACGACAGAATCCAGTTGTCCCTGACAGATGACCATACCGCCTGAGTGCTGGCCTAGATGGCGAGGCATATCCTGCACGGCGAGACAGAGTTCGTAATACTTGCGAAGACGCGGGTGCGAGAGATCGAGTCCGGCATCGCGGAAGCGGCGGTCGAGCGCATCGTTTTCGTCGCGAAATTCCCAGGTGGCGACCGCGGCGGAAATCTTGGCGAGCGTTTCGGCGTCGAAGCCCAGCGCCTTGCCCATTTCCCGCGCGGCCATGCGATTGCGATAAGTGATGACGTTGGCGGTCATGGCTGCGCCGCGCTCGCCATATTTTTTGTAGAGATACTGGATGACTTTCTCGCGCTCGTCGCCACTGGGCAGATCGAGATCAATGTCGGGCCACTCGTCGCGTTCTTCGGATAAGAAGCGCTCGAAGAGAAGTTCCATGCCGACGGCATCGACGGCGGTAATGCCCAGCGCATAGCAGACCGCGCTGTTGGCGGCCGATCCGCGGCCTTGCACCAAAATCTTTTGCTCGCGGCAGAAGCGGACCAGATCCCAGACGATCAGGAAATATCCGGCGAGCTTGAGTTTTTCGATGAGCTTTAATTCTTTTTCAATTTGCAGTCTTGCTTTGGCCTGCATGTCTTGCGAAGTGCGGCCGTAGCGATCGCGAAAGCCGATCCACGCTTGCTCGCGAAGATAAGAGTCCATCGTCTCGCCTTCGGGCACGGGGTAGCGTGGGAACTCGTAGCCGAGATCATTGAGCGTGAACTCCAGCCGATTTGAAAGTTCGACCGTATTGGTGATGGCTTGAGGCAGATCGACGAAGAGTTGCTGCATCTCCGCGGGCGTTTTCAGGTGACGCTCGGCATTGCGCGTGAGAAGACGTCCGGCAGTGGAAAGAGTTTTGTGATTACGGATTGCCGTAAAAGCATCGCAAAGCTCGCGCGCCTTCGGGATGGCATAGTTCGCTCCGTTGGTTGCTAGCAGCGGAAGATGGAAGTTGCGGGCGAGATCGATTGCGAGGCGATTACGGGATTCCTCTTCGCGATGCAAATGGCGCTGCAATTCGACGTAGACATTGTTAGTGCCGAAGATGCCGATGAGTTGGTCGAGTTGCTGACGCGCTTTGTCTGCGCCGTGTTTTAACGCCGCGGCGAGTGGGCCTTCATCACCGCCGGTAAGGCAGATCAGTCCGTCGGCGTGCTGGTGTAATTCTTCGGCCGTGACCGCGCCTTCGCCTTTCCTGGCGCGCAGCTTCATTTTGGTGATCAGACGGCAGAGATTCTGATAGCCGGTGCGCGAGGCGACGAGTAGGGGAAGACGGAATTCACCACAGAGACACCCTTCGGCTCCGCTCAGGGCGGGCTCCGGCACAGAGGAACCCAATTTTTGATTGTTGAGTTTGGATTTGTGATTGTTCTTCGTGACTTCGTGACTCCGTGATGAAGACAAATTGGCTGTAACTTCGGCTCCGATGTGCGCCCTGATCTTCGCTTTGTTCGCTGCGAGGTGAAATCTTGGTGCGCCGTAGACGCCGTCGGTATCGAGCAGCGCCATGGCCGGCATGCCGTAATGCGAGCACACCCCGATCAGTTCCTCGGGGAGGGAAGAGCCTTCGAGGAAGCTGAATGCGGAACGGGCATGAAGCTCGATAAACAAGTACTCTGTACTCGGTACTCAGTACTCAGTGTGAGTAAGAGTGCTTTTAACTGAGTACTGAGTACTAGGTACTGAGTACTGCTTTTCAGTCATAGGTTCCCTCGATAAACCATCCGCCACCGAGCAGGTCGTGCACGAGGCGATAAAAGGAGACCGCTTCGCCATTGCGGACGGCTAAATCCCACTCGTCGCGTGACCAGGCATCGCGCTCCCACCAGTCGCCGGAAGAGCGCCATGGGCCGGCCTTCCAGAGCACCTCGCCCTGCACTTCCTTTTTCTTGGCACAATTCAGCCGGGATGGCTGGCCATTCTCGAGCATTACGTTTACGCGTAGTGGTGGACGGAATCGGCGGAGAGCAGTTATGGCTGCCTGCGCTTCGCTTGAATCCGGTGTTTGTTTTTGCGGAGTCTTGCGCGCGACTTCGGCCACGAATCGCCGCATGCGGAATCCTTCGGGATGATGCGTATCGAGCAACTCCAGCGCCCCGACGCGATCTTCGCCGACGATGCCGGCGATGCGCGCGAGGGTGAGTTCCAGCTTCTCGGGTTCGGGCGCAGGAGGAAGAAAGAGTCCTCCTTGTGCCGAGCGCGGCCGTGCCGGTTCGGCTGACAAATGAATCTGCATGATGGGTGCTCCGGGAGGGTGTGCGTTCAGATCGAGCTGCAGCAACTTCAGGAATACTTTGGCGTCGAGCATGGGAAGCGGAAGAGAAAGCTTGCGCGTGAATTTCGTCTGACGGCTGTAGATGATTTGTGAAGCAGTTTGCGTGGCGACCGATCCGTCGCTTTCGCTGGGAATGCCGGCATTTAAATAATCGTCGTCGATGCCGGTGAGATTTGATAATGCAAGGGTCAGGCAAAGCTCTTGGGTAGCCAGCGCCCGCGATGCAAGTCGTGAGCAAACCTGCTCAAGCAGGCGATTCAGCAGAAAGGCGAGGGGCTCCAGCAGCACGATCGGATGATCGAGTTCTACTGCTTCTTCGAACAGCAGCGGCGCTTCAACGGGAACCAGCGTGCGCAAAGACCCGCCCCGCGCCAACTGCTGCAGATATAGACCGCGTTGCCCGAGGCGCTCGCTGAGAGCAACTTCGGGCAGAGCAGCCAGCGCGCGCAGGTTGCGAATGCCCCATCGGTCCAGCGTTCCAAGCAGATGGCCGGCTTCGTCTTTCTGATCGGCGTCCAGTTGCTCGGCGAATAAAACCGTTACAGGCAAAGCCCCGAGATGCTCGACTTCTTTACCGGCGGGAATGACAGTGATTCCGGAAAATCCGCGCGCGGCCAGCAGCGCGGCATCGGAATTCGAAGCGACTGCGATATTGGGTTTGAATCCGAGTGTCAGCGCACGTTCAAAGAGGGCGCGCGCAATTTCCGCCACAGATCCCAGCAGCGATTCCATGCCTGCAAGATCGAGCAGAACGGTGTCACAGGCTGAATCTTCCACACACGGTGAGAACGATTGAGCACAGTCGATCAATGCGGCATGCGTTGACGATTCCTGGAGAGGAGAACGCAGGCGCAAGGCAAGTTCGGAGCAAAGTTCTGCCTGGGCCTTGGTCATGCCGGGCGCAATGCCAAGTCGGGCGGCGCTTTCATCTACGGCAATAATTTTTTCGAGCGGAGGCTTCCCTTCGAAGATCGCGACCGGGCGTGCCTGCAAATCGGGTTCAGCGCGAAGCGCCGCGGCCACTGGAAAATTCGGGATGTAGATGCAGGCGAACATAAAGCAGTACCCAGTACTCAGTTATTAGTACCCAGTCTGGTTTCATCCGGCCCACGCCGCTTGCGTTTCGAACATCACCGATTGCGCCGGCTTTCGCTCCAGCCGCGAGCGGATTAATTCAATGTGTATTTCAAGTCCAGTGAGCAATTGTGCGTGCGAAGGCAGGGAAGACGCAGACTCATCGGCAGAACGATTTGAACTGAGTACCGAGTACTGAGTACTGAGTACTCCAAGCCGCAGCAGCAACGATGAGCAGCTTCCCGCAATCGGCTGCTGTTCCATTACGAGCAGCATGGTAGGTTTGTGTTCTACAGCGCGGCGGAATCGGAACCAGGTTGTGAGCGGAATGCGGCGCGCGGCTTGCGGGAGCACTTCGGCGAGATCCAGCACGATCAGTCCGAAGCCACCGCTTTCTAAAAGCAAATCTGTTGCGCGGAGCACCTGCTCGAGGCGGTGCTCGGATTCGTGGGCATTCTTTTTTTGAAAATCAAAAGCTCGCGACGTAAACCCCAGTTCCGCCGCAGTGGGAATACGAGTGGGAGAATTATTTCCCTTAGATTTTTTCGGGGCGTCATCACTGCATCGCACCCAGAGGAGCCGGTCTAGATTGATTTCAGAGGACGCCACAGATTGGGGATCGAGCGCATCGCTGGCATCGATGAGCGCGCAATATTCTCCGCGGCGAGTGGCGGCAGCCAGTGCGGCCAGCATCACGGAAGTGCGTCCGGAAGATGCGGTTCCATAGATCTCGGTGAGGCATCCACGGGGCAGGCCGCCGGTGAGGGCGTCAATCTCTGCAATGCCGCTGGTGACCATCTCCGGCGCTGGGCGGGCTTCCAGTCTGGAGGCCGGGATAACGCCGGCCAGTTTGGGATCGAGGGAAGGTAGGGATCCTTCGACTGCGCGGGCAACGCGCTTCGCGCATTTCCCGCTCCGCTCAGGATGACAAGACACCTCACCTTCGGATTGGGCATCAAAAAGAAAAGGGCGGCCCAGGGCCGCCGAAGTGGGAACCACCACGGAAGACATAGAATCCTCAAGATTTCAGGGAACGCCGCGGAAAGCTGCGGAGGCGGATCGTTTTACTTTCGCTTTTTATTCGCCTAAGAGGATTCTGCTACTGCGATTCGAGATTGTCAAGCCTTGGAATTCCTTTGGAGTAAGATGCTTGCGGGGAACCTATGTCGGCCTTCCAAAACGTGCTTAGCGCTTTTGCATCGATGGTCACGGCCTTTTTTGTAATCCTTTTTCCAATAAATAATTCAAAGGCCACGGGGATGGCGATCTTTCCGGCAACTTTTTTTTCATGGCAGTTCTGGTTGCTTACTGCTATTTGCTTCTTCTTATTTTTCGCAGCCAGCCGGATCGGGAATAAAGTTCTGAAAGGCTTTCTGTTCTGGGCGCCCGTGACGGGGATCTCAGTGATCGGCTTGAGTTGTGCCGCCCTCATCAGCTATGGTGTGCTGCACTTTCGACATGGCTGATATCGGATTCCAGAATATTTATTCTTCCGCCACTCCCCTCAAGCCGCTCATCGACTGAATCCGAATGCGGAAGAACACCGGCTCGATGTCCTGGTCGCGCATCTGGATGCGGCGTTCGGCCAGCGCATTCAGCCACCAGTGATGCCGTTTTTGCAGCAAGGTGCGGGCATGTGTCCGTTCTACGGCGAATTTCGGCTCTGGTAATTCCTGATACTCCCCATTGGCGATCACGCTGATCCAGTCCGCCTGGCCTTTACTCTCATCGATCTGCACGCAGACCTTCGGATTCGTCCGCATCCATTCAATCTTTTTGCCCAGCGTTGCGAAGACGTAGATGAAGCCGTCTTCATACGCGAATCCGACCGGAATGATGTAAGGCTGATCGTTCAGGGAACAGCCAAGCCTGGCCATGGAAGCTCGCGACAAGAACTCACGGCACTCCGTCTCGTTCAGTTCATCGATGCGCATGATCGTTCGTCCTCGACTCCCATCTTAATCCGCTGAGCACACAGGCGGAAACCGTCAGGATGTCACGGAAGGCATGGGGGGGTGGCAGGCCGAGCGAGATGGAATGGGAGGAAGACATTCCCCGCTCCTGGTTCGGAGCGGGGAATGAGATTGCGAAGGAACTTCCAATCAGCGATGGGTGGACGAGGCAATTGTAAGATCGCTTGCCTGCAAGAAGACTCCCGACGAGTTCTCGGCATCGTGCATCGATCCCTTGCGGGCGCCAGTTTCGCTCGCTGCG
Source organism: Candidatus Sulfotelmatobacter sp. (assembly GCA_030151135.1). The sequence goes on from JASLEQ010000499.1 coordinate 8,894, forward strand.
TAGTTGCTGGCCGGCTGCACCGTTCCGGTGAGGGTGACGATGTCGCCTTTATGTACCTGGAGATTTTTCACATTGGGGTTGCTGTCCTGCTTCACGACCAGGATTCGGTGATGGCTATCTTGTCCAACCCAGAAGTTTCCACCCTTATTCGTGTCCTGCACCATGACGTTCTTCAAGGTGACTGACTTACCGACCCAGTTTCCGGGATTCTTATCGTTGTAAATGACCGCAGGATCGATGAGTTGCTGAGGCTGGCCATTGTCCGCCATATTCTGTTGGCCGTTGTTGCCCATGTTGCTCTGGCTGTTATTGGGCATGTTTTGATTATCTTGTGATGCGGGCATGTTCTGAGCCAGCAAACCTGCTGGCAGCATCAAAATGAGAGCCGCGAACAGCACCAAAAATCTTTGGTTTCGCATAATGTCCCTCCGAGGTCTTTAAGATGTGTTGCGGAGGTTGGCGGTTGGTGACGATCGTGAGCTTCTGAGTATTCCTTTGAGTCGAGCGACTGATTTCGCTCACGTTAGCGACTTTCTTACGTCTAACGGCATCAGCACCGTCAGGTGCGCGCCCTCGGGGAACTCTAGCCAGATCAGATCATTCCGCTGCGACTCGGAACCGGGTTGCAGCGAGGAGGACATTTCCATGTTTAAAGGCCGTTTACTTACTCTGTGCGCCGGTGTGCTGTTTGCGGCCGGCGTTGCTCATGCCCAGACCGCTACCGGCGAGACCGTGATGCTCAACCTGCCGCGCAACAGCCAGCATGCGCTCGTTTCGCAGCGGATCGGCATTACCGACATCACGATCAACTACCATCGGCCGCTCGCCAACGGGCGGCAGATCTTTGGCAAACTCGTGCCCTACGGACAGGTCTGGCGGGCGGGAGCGAATGAGAACACTACCATTACATTCACCGATCCGGTCTCGATTGAGGGCCATGCGCTCGATAAAGGCACGTACGGTCTCCATATGATTCCCAGTGAGAATGAGTGGACCATCATCTTCTCGAAGACCTCGACGGCGTGGGGAAGCTTCAGTTACAAGCAAGATGAAGACGCATTGCGTGTGACGGTGAAGCCGCAAGCCAGCGATTTGCATAATGCGCTGGCCTATGACTTTGATGAAGTGAAGCCCGACTCTGCGGTGGTGACGATGCGTTGGGACAAGGTTGCGGTCCCGTTCCAGGTGCAGGTGAAGGTAAACGACATCGTGACGGCGAGCATCCATCAGCAAGAACATGGACTCAACCAGTACTACTGGGAAGGCTGGGACGATGCTGCGCAGTATTTCCTGGTAAACAAGATCAACCTGGATGAAGCGCTGAAAGATGAAGACCAGTCGATCCAGGCCGAGGAGCGCTACGACAATCTTTTAAACAAGTCGAAGATACTGGAGGCGATGGGCCGCACGCAGGATGCGGAAGCATTTCGCACCAAGGCTCTTGACCGGGCGAGCGCGCTGCAGCTTTATTTTTATGCACGCCAACTGCAGGCCGACAAGAAGCAGGACCAGGCGCTCGCCATCTTCCGTTCAACGGCAAAAAAGTATCCCGATTACTGGACGTCGCATATGGGGTTGGCAAGGGTCTATAGCTCGCAGGGAGACTTCGACAATGCTGTGAAAGAAGTGAAGCTCTCTCTGACCAGTGCCCCAGATTCGAACAAAGCCAATCTGGAGAACTATGTGAAGCGGCTGCAGAACAAAGAAGACATCAACCGATAGATGGTGCGCAATCAATACGCGGCGGAGTCATTGCTCCGCCGCGTTCAGCCGGCCCTATTTCATTGGTTCACTGCTTTTGGGGCGGACTGTTCGTTAGCTGTCAGCATCCCCTCTAGCCGAGCGTAGCTCTTCTCCATGCCGCCTTCCATCCCCGTTGCCAACATCCCGGCGCGGGTCTCAGCGTCGGGCAGCGTCATACGGAGTCTCATCAGCGTGCCGTTGCCGTCCGGTTCAAACGTTGTCGTGACGTGATTATCCGGTGTTGGATCAGGAAGGAACATCCTCCCAACATGCACAATCTTGCTGTAAGGCTGCACCTCGAGGTACTCGCCCGTCATATAAAAGCCGCCCCGAGTGGGGTGTTTCCATTCATATCGGAAACTGCCTCCCGGGCGGGCATCGTTGATGCACACCGGCATAGTCCAACCGTCCGGCCCAAGAAGCCATTTCTGAACGATCTTGGGATCGGTATGGGCGCGGTACACGGCCTCGGGCGGAGCAGCAAAGTGCCTCGTCCCGATGATGTGCGTATCACCTTCCGTTTTCAGCGTTAGTTTGCTCATGGCATTTTCCTCTTTTCTTCGGATTGCATTTCGGCCAGAACCCCATCCAGCCGGTCGTAGTTCTTTTCGAGGGCTGTGCGTAACATGCCCAGCCATTGCTCCATCGCATCCAAGCCCGCCTTGGCCAGGCGCCGCGGTCGCTTGGCTCCATCCACGCGCCGAACGATCAGCCCGGCATCTTCCAGAACCTTCAGGTGCTGCGAGATCGCAGGTTGAGACATTTCGAATGGCTGGGCCAACTCCATCACCGTTGCCTCGCCGAGAGCCAGACGCGCGAGCAGGGCGCGCCTGGTCGGATCGGCGAGAGCCGCAAAGGAAGAATTAAGATCCGGAGCATGCAACATAAGTAATATATTATATAAGTAATTATTTATGTCAAGAAATTTCAGCTTTTGAATATTTGGACAATTTACAAACCTTTGCATCCGTGCCCACCGTAATCGTTTACGCTGGTCGGAGCCCGACGGGGGACCGGGGACTGATGCCAGTTCGGGAGTTCGTTAAAAATGATATCCCGCAGGTAGTGGATCTTTACTGGAGCCATCTTGGGATCCGTGAAGGGACGCCTCCTCCCGAATTGCACGCGGCATTCGCCGATCTGTACTTCTCCAATCCCCTTTCTGACGGCGCCTATCCTTCTTACGTCTACCAGAATCAGGAAGGCCGGATTGTCGGGTTTCTGGGCATGACCACGCGGAAAATGTGGCTGGGCGGCGAAGCGGTGCGGGTCGGATTTGGCGGCAACTTTGTGGTTCATCCCAAAGCGAGGTCGGGTTTGGCGACACCGCGGCTCCTGGGAGCGGTTTTGAACGGCAGTCAGGATATCCTTCTAACCGACTCGGCAAACGACATGTCGAAGCCGGTGCTTGAAAAAGTCGGATTCACGGTAGTACCGGCGTTGAATGTTCATTGGTCGCGGCCACTTCGGGCCGGACACTATGCTGCCTATCTTGTGTACCGGAAGCTGAGTCCCGGGATGGGCGGCGCTTTGCGGATAGCGTCAAAACCGTTCTGCTCCGTGATCGACCGAATCCCGGGGACTCCGTGGGTTTCTCTTCCAGAAACGAAAAATCATCTCGAATCTTCGGATTTGAGTCCGGAAGTGCTTCACCAGTGCCTCGTTGAACTTGGGAATCATCAAGCCTTTCGGCCCGAATACAATCCTGCATCCCTCGATTGGCTGATAGCGTTCATGGAGCGCAACCGGAAACGGGGAACGCTGGCAAAGGCGCTGCTCCGGGACGGGAACGGCGAGATCGCCGGTTGGTACATTTACTACATCAACCGGGGAGCGGTCGGGGAAGTCGTTCAAATCGGGGGACGGCGCGAGCTTTACCAAGACGTGCTCGCACACTTGCTCTCGCATGCCCGCAAGCAGGGGATGATTGCGCTGCATGGGCAGGTCGAACTCGACAAGATGGCAGAGTTTTCTGATGCAGGCTGCTTCTTCTCGTGCCGAGGCGGCTGGGTTCTCGCCTATTCCCGAAATCCTGAAATTATTAAGACACTTCAAACCAGCCACATCAATCTCTCGCGCCTCGATGGCGAGTGGTGTCTTCATCCGGGCGAGTAGCGAATC
>JASLEQ010000508.1 GCA_030151135.1 Candidatus Sulfotelmatobacter sp.
CGGTGATCGAGTACCTGTCGCACAACGGACTGGACACGCCGGTACAGATTTTCGGAACCGACGCCAGCGACCGATCCATAGAAACGGCGCGCATTGCGGTGTATCCCGAGACCTTGATGAGTGAAGTTTCTCAAGAGCGGCTGCGGCGATATTTCATCAAGGTGGACCGGGGATACCAGGTTTCGAAGCGGGTGCGGGATACGTGTATCTTCGCGCGCCAGAACATCGCCACCGATCCGCCCTTCTCGCACATCGATATTCTGAGCTGCCGGAACGTGATGATCTATTTCAGCCAGGCGCTGCAGCGGCAGGTCATGCTCACGTTCCACTATGCGCTCGAGCCCGGGGGCTACATGTTGCTGGGCATGTCCGAAGGCCTGCGGGATTACGGGGACGTGTTCAACACCATCGACCGCAAGCACAAGATCTACATGAAGACCGGTGCAAGTCTTCCCCTGCACTATGAGCCCCCGAGGAGCCACGCGCTGACGCAGATTGTGGGAGGCGCGCGGTCGCCGGTGGTCGAGATCGAGAGCACGGTCTGGCCCGAGCTGGAACTGCGGAGGGCGGCGGATCGCATTGTGCTGACCCGGTTCGGGCCGCCCGGGCTCATCATCGACGAGCGCATGAATATTTTGCAGTCACGGGGGCAGACCTCGCAGTTTATGGACATTACGCCCGGCGCGGTGAGCTGGAACCTGCTGCATGTGCTGCGCGACGGCGTGGCCAATGAAGTGCGCAAGGCGGCAGTGCGGGCTATTCACGAAAATGTTCCGGCGAGCGAGACGGCGATCCTCATTGACGAAAAAGGCGAGCAGCAGATCCAGATCGATGTATTGCCGATCACCAGCGCTTCGAGCCGCCCGCGATCCTTCCTGGTGCTGTTTCAGTCGCGCGAGAAGGGATCTGCGCAGAAGTCCATTGAACTCTCCTCGCAACCGCGACTCACACTCGATGAAAAGGACCGCCTGATTGCGCAACTCCGGCAGGACCTGACGTCGACGCGCTTTCACCTTCAGTCGCTGGTGGAAGAGCGCGATGCCCGCAACCAGGAGCTGGTGTCTGCCAATGAAGAGATCCAGTCGGCCAACGAAGAGCTGCAAAGCACCAACGAAGAACTCGAAACGACCAAAGAAGAGCTGCAGAGCGCGAACGAAGAGCTGCAGACCGTCAATGACGAACTGCAGCAGCGAAATAATGTACTGACCCAGACCGGCAACGACTTGACCAACCTGCTGAACAGCGTCAATATCCCGTTGCTGATGCTGACCAGCGACCTCCACATCCGGCAGTTCACGCCGCCCATGCAGCGGCTTCTGAGCGTTCGGCAGTCGGATGTGGGGCGATCGATCAGCGAAATTCGCCTGCAACTCAGTCTGGAGAATATCGAGCCCATTCTGACCGAAGTTCTGGAGACGCTGGGAACGCGGGAGATGGAAGTCCAGGACCGCGAAGGGCGCTGGCACCTCCTGCGGGTTCGTCCCTATCGCACCGCCGACAACAAAATCGAAGGACTCGTCGTGGTGCTGGTGGAGATCGACCAGCTACGCCGCAGCCAGCAGCATCTGATGGACGCCCGCGACTTCGCCAGCTCTGTGGTGGAAAGTGTGCCGGTGCCGATCGTGGTGCTGAATAAAGACTTGACGATTCGCACCATCAACACGGCATTTCGTGATTTGATCAAGCTTACCGGCAAGGAAGTTGAGAACCGATCGTTGCCCGAAGTGGTCGGCACGTTGTGGGGAATTGACAGCATCCGGCAAAAGCTGGAACCGCTGCTGCAGTCTCCTTCGGGAACCGTGGTGGAATTCGAGCACCAATCGACGACGGCGCAGAAGAAGACGCTGCTGATCAAGGCGCAGGCGCTCTCCACAGACGGTAGCCGCGTTTTACTGTTGATGATCGAAGACATCACGTTGCGCCGGGAGACCGAGAATTTGGCTTCCAGTCAGAAGCAGGCGCTGGAGAACGAAATTCAGGTTGCCGCGCGCCGGCTGACTCACACCCAGGAGGAACTGCGGAGCCTCACCGCGCATTTATTCACGGTCCAGGAAGAAGAGCGGCAGCATGTCGCGCGCGAATTGCACGACGACATCAGCCAGCGGTTGGCCCACCTGGAAATCCTGCTGCATGAGGTGGAGGAGAGCGGCTCCGGCGGCAAGGAATTGGACCGGATCAAGTCGGTACGGTTGCAATTGCAATCGCTGAACGCGGATGTGCGTCAGATTTCGCATCAGCTTCACCCCGCGATTCTGCAGGATCTTGGTTTGCCGGCTGCGCTGAAAGCGATGGTGCAGGAGTTTGGGGAGCGGGAGAATATGCCGGCCACGTACGCGAGCCAGGCCCTGCCCGAATCCTGGACCCAACCGGCGGCGACCGCGATCTATCGTATCGCTCAGGAAGCGTTGCGAAACGTCGCGAAGCACGCCGGCAAGACGCATGTGAAAGTCGTCCTTTCCGGCGAAGATGGAAAGCTGCAACTGCGAGTGATGGATTTTGGTGTCGGTTTTGATCAGGACGGGGACAACCTGGCAGGCGGTTTGGGCATGATTTCCATGCAGGAGCGCGCCCGCCTTGCGGGCGGGACCCTGGGAGTAACTTCTGCACTGGGCCATGGAACAACCGTTACGGCAACCATCCCGTTGGAGAATCATGCGTAAACGACTGCTACTGTGCGATGACCACTCTCTGATGCTGGAGGGTTTGTCGCGCCTGCTGGCGCCGGAGTACGACATTGTAGGCACAGCGACCGATGGGCGCAGCGTCATCAAAGAAGCGGAACGGCTGAAGCCGGATGTGATCGTTCTTGACATCGGAATGCCGGAGCTGAACGGGATTGAAGCCACACGCAACATCGGGCGTTTGTTGCCGTCGGCCAAAGTGGTCATCATCACGCAGCAACTCGATCCTGCCTATGTCCATGCGGCCTTTACGGCGGGAGCCAAGGCGTACGTGGT
>JASLEQ010000581.1 GCA_030151135.1 Candidatus Sulfotelmatobacter sp.
ATCGGACCGAACTGGCGCGATTTGGATTAGCTGCCGCCCTTCCGCGACAACTGCTTCCACGCTTACCAGCGTACTGGTGTAAAATTCGGTTGGACCCCTCCGCTGGGAGTTTGCGAGTTTTAGCGCGTGGAACCCCGCGGAATCCTTCGAAGTCGGGACGTGGCTCAGCCTGGTAGAGCACTCGCTTGGGGTGCGAGGGGTCGGCAGTTCAAATCTGCCCGTCCCGACCATTTTCTCCTCATCATCCGCTTTTTTGACCGGCAATCGCTCTCTCCCTCTTCTCCGGTAAAGCTTCGTTTCAAATCTGCATCTGAGATCAGGAACAAAATTACGGGAATTAAACTGAGCGGATCGCGCGCCCAGCATGACAGAGGAACCAAACAACCAGCAGTCACGGAAGGGAACCGACTGGCACTTGCTCGTGCGCGCGTTGCGCCATCGCAATTACCGGCTGTTCTTCGGCGGACAGGGCGTTTCGCTGATCGGCACCTGGATGACGCGGGTCGCCACCGGCTGGCTTGTCTACCGGCTCACGCATTCGGCATTTCTCCTCGGCCTTGTCAGCTTCGCGGGCCAAATACCGATTTTGCTTCTTGGCGCCTTTGCAGGCGTATGGGTCGATCGCCTGAGTCGCCATCGAGTGCTGGTCGTCACTCAAATTCTCTCGATGTTGGAGTCGTTCGCGCTGGCGGCGCTCGCGCTCTCGGGCAGGATCACGGTTATCGACGTCATCCTGCTGAACCTGTTTCAGGGCGCGGTGAACGCCTTCGACATGCCCGCGCGCCAGGCCTTCGTCGTCGAGATGGTCGAAACTCGAGAAGACCTGCCGAACGCGATCGCACTCAACTCCTCGCTGGTCAACGCCGCGCGTCTGGTAGGCCCTGCCGTCGCGGGCTTGTTGATCGCCGGCTTCGGCGAAGGCTACTGCTTTCTGTTCGACGGTATCAGCTACATCGCCGTCATCATTTCACTTCTCGCAATGTCGCTGGTTCCCTGGGCTCCGCGGGAGCATGCCAGTGTCGGCTCCGAATTGCGCGACGGATGGAACTACGTGCGCCGGTTTCGCCCGATCTGGGCCATTCTGTTGCTGCTCTCGGTGATCAGTCTGGTCGGGATGCCGTACACGGCGCTCATGCCTATTTTCGCCGGCACCATCCTCCACGGGGGCGCACACACGTTCGGCTTTCTAATGGGTGCGGTCGGCGTTGGCGCGTTGATCGGAGCGGTCACGCTCGCCGCTCGGCGAAGTGTCTTGGGACTCGGTAGGCTCGTTGGCCTGACAGCCGCTGGATTCGGAGCGTCCCTCGTCGCATTCGCCGCTTCACGCCTCCTCTGGCTATCGCTGTTACTCCTGGTGATCACCGGCTTCTGCTTCATGCAGCAGATGGCGTCAAGCAACACCATCCTGCAAACCATTTCTGAGGACGAAAAGCGCGGACGAGTGATGAGCTTCTATTCGATGGCATTTCAGGGCGTTGCGCCCTTCGGAAGCCTCATCGCCGGAGCAATGGCATCCCGTATTGGCGCGCCGCATACCTTGATGCTCGGCGGCGCGATTTGTGTCCTGGCGGCGGCTCTGTTTGCCTGGAATCTGCCGGTCCTCCGTCAACTGGTCCGGCCCATCTATGTCGAAAAAGGTATCGTCCACGAACTCGCCAGCGCTATAAATGCAGCAACGGTATTGCAGGAGCCTCCCGAGGAGTAAGTCCGCCGGCGCATCCGGTCGAAACCATCCGGCAATTCCAAATTCCAACCACAACCGCGCGAAAGCTTATTCGAAATCTATTACAACGGCCCTCCACTTATTTGCCCGCGTTAACTAGCCAGAACGGCTGCTTGGCTGGAACGAACTCGACGGGAACATCCTTGACGAAGCCTTTCAGCCATCGCGTGCACTCCTCCATTCCAGCCTGCTCGCTGGGTATGTGTCCGATGACGATAAGGGCCTTCTTGCGGCCTTGACTCACGGCATCTGCCGAATATTCGACGGTTTCCCATTCTCGAGTCTCGCCTACCATCAGTACCTGGACGTCGTCCTGCTCCAAGGCCTGGATCTCGCGCTCGGAGCCCGCCGCGCCCGGACTGAAAGCGACTTCTGTGATCCTCATCTCAGGATCTCCTACAATCCGCACCACGGTTGATTGCAGTTTCTGCGCTACTTGCGCCGCCAACTCTTTGAGAGTCGTCTCGGGGACTACGAACAAATACTGGTTGCCAGGGCGTTGATACTTCTCCCACCCAAGTGCATGAACGTTCCCCGCCTCAATGCCATCAGGATTTCGCATGTGCCAGTGATCGTGGAATCGCCAGACAACCAGACCGTGTTTTTCGATGAACGCTCGTTTTTCCGCCCAGACCGCATCGTCCTCCGGTACGCCCTCGGGTCTATCGAGATGCGCATAAAACGTGGGTTCGTGCGTAATGATGAAGTTCAGATTCTTGGCTGCCGCACGCTGTAAGACGTCCATGGTCGCCATCATCGTGACCGCGATGCCCGTGACAGGCGTGTCCGGATTGCCCGCCTTGAAGGTGTCGACAGTATCTTGTTTCCACTCCACTCCCACCTGTTTCTGAATCTCCGCCACAATCTGCCGGGCGGTGATGCGAGCCTGCTGCGCCGAACTAGCGGCGCACAAAAGAAGTATCAGGGAAATAGCAGTTCGTATTCGATTCATATTCAAACTCCCAGCGCGAAGAAGCCGATTGCTACGCTTTCTCCATCTCTTCGGCGAGAGCCAACACGGCATTCACACTGTTCCAGTTTCTCGCCGTACCCGAAACTCCAAGAATTTTGTCGAGGCCGGCCCATGGAAGCTTCGAACGGCCGGCGCCATTCGGGAAGTAAATGTAGAGTTCGCTTCCAATCAGATGGAGTTCTTCAGGATAGTCCTTGAACCTGGCGAGACCCTTTCCTGCATCGGGCCGCGGCTCTCCGCTCAAAAAGCTGATCAGTATCTTGCCGGGCTCCAGAGCAGTACGTTGTGCAAAGGGGCTGGCCGCAATCGCCTTTCTTAGATCGGTAGCGGTTCGAAGGACCACTTCCGGGCGGCATTTGAATTTCTTCTCAATCCCATCTTGGAGTTTCTTCGCAATCTGCGCCAGGTTCCTGTCTTTCGTGCGGAAAATGACATTTCCGCTT
>JASLEQ010000588.1 GCA_030151135.1 Candidatus Sulfotelmatobacter sp.
ACTACGCGGCAGGCGTATTTCCGGGTGCGTGACCATTTGTATGTGGTTGATTCTGCAGCCGCTTATAAGGGCGTCAGAGAATCCTCAGGGCAAGCCGGCGGAGACGCTCTATATGCAGTTGACGCAAGCAGGGTTGGACCCTGCTCGCATATATAAGGTGAGAGGAGCGGCGCTGGACCGGCCCGGAATTCATATAAGTCTGGAGGATGGCACGATCGGTTTCACGCAGGACGTGATGGGGCGGACCAGCGGGGCGTTTTTTGTGGGAGACGGAGAGGTGCTGCTGACGCCTCCGAACGAAGTGGAGCGGAGGTCGATGAGCCTGTTCACGGGAATGGCAATTCTCGAGGAGCGATTTGGGAGCGCATACTTCCGATTTGACGATGATGTTTTGGGCGAGTTGCGACCCGACCTGAGAGAGCCGGATAACAAGCAGGAATTTCTGGATACCTTCGGACCGGTGGCGAAGAATCTGGCCAGTGCGGACGCGATGCGGTTACTGGCGACGTTCAGCCTACTGCTGCCATCAGCGGGCGGTGAAGCGTCAGAAGGTACGGGCAATGCGGCCCGATTTCTTCATGCCAGACTCCAGGGAATAAAGCTGGGCGTTTTCGATGTGTACTTCGACGCGATGACAGCAGAACCGGTGATGGCGGGCCAACCAAAGACGGAAGACGGAAATACGTATTACAACGTCTGGACGTCGTTTTCGCCGATGCAAGCGAAAACTGCACGCGGCGACAAGAACGGCGGGGATGAGGACCGAGCTCCGGCGGGCGGCTATGCGGTGAGGAACTATACGATCACGACGGATGTCTTGCCTCCCACGCAAATTCACGCGAAGGCCGTTCTTCATTGCGAAGTGCAAGACGCGGGGTTGCGAACGCTGTTTTTTGAATTGTCGCGTTTTTTGAAAATCGAAAACGTGAAGCTGGACGGGAAAGATGTGGAGTACATCCACAATCCGGCGCTGGAAGGAACGCAGTTGGCGCGAAATGGCAACGATCTGGTGGCTGTGGTTCTTCCGGAGGCTACGACGCCGGGCGAAAAATTCGAGTTGGAATTCGTGTATGGCGGCGAGGTGTTGGCGGAGGCGGGGAGCGGGTTGCTTTATGTGGGCGCGCGTGGGACGTGGTATCCGAACCGTGGGCTGCAGATGACGAATTTCGATCTGGAGTTTCACTATCCGCCGGGTTGGACCCTGGTTGCGACAGGAAAGCCGGCGAAGTTGGCGAGTGCGGAGACGGGATTGCCAAACGGTGACCAGCGATCACGCTGGATATCAGAACGTTCGATCCCGGTGGCTGGCTTCAATCTTGGAAAGTATCGAGAAGCGACAGCGCATGCAGGCGATGTGACCGTAGAAACATATGCGACGAGGGGAGTGGAGCGTAACTTTCCGACGCCGCCGATTGCAGTGATTGAGCCGAGAAGACCGATCGAGCCGACACCATCGCCTCCAAAAGTGATTGTGCCGTCGCGACCGTCGCCGGCGCAGCAAGAAGTTATAGTGGGCGAAGAGGCGGCGCACGCGATTGACTATTTCTCACAGCGATTTGGACCGTTTCCCTACAGCCAACTGGCGCTGACGCAGATGCCAGGACGCGAAAGCCAAGGGTGGCCTGGGCTGGTTTTTCTCTCGTCGTATGCATTTCTCGACGATCAGCAGCGGGAGCAGCTACATTTTCCGCCTTATCAGATCCTCATTCAAAAGTCGGTTCCAGCTCACGAGACCGCGCACCAATGGTGGGGCGACCTGGTGATGTGGAGCAGTTATCGGGATCAATGGTTTTCTGAAGGACTGGCCAATTACTGTGCGCTCATGATGATCGAGGAACGAGACCCAGCAGGATTTCACGAGATCATGAATAACTATCGGCGGGAATTGGTGCAAAAGGGAGATGACGGATTGGCGCCGATGGATGCGGGACCAGTGACGCTGGGAACACGACTACTTTCTTCGAAGTTTCCGAGCGCGTATGAAGCGATCAACTACGGCCGCGGGACCTGGTTATTCCACATGCTCAGAACCATGTTGAACGATGCTGCTGAGCAGGAGCATGGGAAGCAAAAAGGGGTTGGCGAGGATCCTTTTGTTCGAGTATTGAGAAAGGTCCGCCAGCGATATGAGGGAAGGGCGATCAGCACCCGCGAGATGCTCGAGATCTTCGCAGAAGACTTACCCACGCCGCTGCGATACGAGGGAAAGAAATCACTGGATTGGTTTTTGGATGGATGGGTGAATGGCACAGCAGTGCCGAAGATTGAAATAAAGTCTGTGAAGTTTACCCCCCATGAAAAGCGCACCTTGGTGAGCGGGACGCTTGTGCAGAAGGATGCACCGAAGGATCTTGTGACGTCGGTGCCCATCTATGGAAATGTGGTGGGAAGAGAAACAATTTTTCTGGGTCGAGTGTTTGCGGACGGAGAGGAGTCGACATTTCGCATTATGGCTCCGGCCGGCACACGGAAGCTGGTGATCGATCCCAACGAAACTGTCCTGACATATCCCAAAAACTAATCACAAGTTATTCGCGGCGGGAATTGTATGCGGCACGAATGATTTCGGCGGGAATCCGCGCCAGCGATGTGATTTTCGTCAGGACACCTGCCTCGGCACACGCGCGGGGCATGCTGTACACGGCACAAGTTGCTTCGTTCTGCCCGATAGTGAGGCCGCCTTCCTTATAGATAGCCGCGATGCCGTTGGCCCCGTCGTGACCCATGCCAGTCATGATGACGCCGATGGCACGATTGCGGTAGACCTCGGCAACCGACTTCATTAGAAGATCAATAGAGGGCATATGCAAGGCGTTTCCTCGATGGAAGTCGAGCAATAATATCGGTTCGCCGCGGGTGGTGCTGTGTACGACTCGCATATGTGATCCCGCTGGCGCGATGTAAGCGACTGCTGGCTGCAGCGTTTGTTCCTGGGTTGCTTCGCGGACAGTGATCGAGCAGATCATGTTCAGGCGTTCTGCGAATGGGGCGGTGAAGCCGGATGGCATGTGCTGGACGATAAGAATTGGGATCGGGAAGTCAGATGGAAATAAGGGGAGAATCTGCTCGAGCGCCGTTGGGCCGCCGGTGGAAACGCCGATGGCGACAATGGCAGGAACTGCGGGATGGGTTTCAGATTTCTCGGTGATCGAGTATTCCGAAGGTCCGAAAATGTTGGGGTCGTGATGCAAGTCGGAGGGGGCATCCGGGTTGCGGCGCTGAGAGGTCAAGAGCGCATGGGAGTGGTGCGATACCGGGCCAAACGTTTCGTGCCTGGAAGATGAGCTCATTTGCGATAGATCGCGTGTACCAGCGAGTGCACCTCATCCATGTAGGAATCCAGTTCGAATGTCAGTCGCGCCCAATCAAAGTCTTTAAGCGCAGGACACTGCTGGCTGAGGGCGGCAAAGCCGGGCTGTTCGAGAAGGTTAACTTCGCGTTTTTCAACGAAGCCGTGATTGAGCCCACTCATGCGACATAGCAGATCGCTGATCTCGACAAGGGCGATGAGCGCGGCGTGAGGCGAATGGCCGTAGGGCGAGTGGTGAAGCGCAACGACGTCGCAGAGATCGGTGGAAAGTTCCCACTTGTTGGCCAGCAGGCGGCCGGTGTCACAGTGGTTGAATCCCAAGATTGAAAGCTCCGCCTCGTGGAGGGGTATGCCCTGATCGCGGGCTAATTGAAAAGCACTGCGGAATTCGCCGGGCAATCTCCAGAGATTGACGATGATTCCGATGTCGTGAAGAAGGCCTGCGAGATAAGCTTTGCCCGGATCCGGATAAGAAATTTTGCGGGCGAAGTGACGGCAGACCAAGGCACAACCGAGGGAGTGTTCCCAGAAAGCGACCGGATCAATTCCGCTGGCGTCTTTGGGAGCGAGGTTAAGCACGCCGCAGGACATCACGATATCGCTGATGCGCTGCAAACCAAGTCCAACGATGGCGCCTTTCAGAGAGTCGATCTTCTGCCATCGGCCGAACAGAGGGCTGTTTGCCATCTGGAGGCACTGAGCGGCGAGGGACTTGTCCTGTCCGATCATGTCGGTGATTCTTTGCACGTCGAGTTTCTCGGCCGGTTGTTGGAGATAACGCAATAAAGGGGCGAGGACAGCGGGAATCGTGGGAATCTGCTGCAGGTGCTCAACGCGAGAGAGTAAAGACGGCTTCATGGCTGGTGTAGTCATATCTCCTACCTTCCCCCCACGGAGCGATCGCGTTTGACGTAGGCGGTCGCGCCGGGCAAGTGGACGAGGCGGAAGTCGTCGTTA
>JASLEQ010000598.1 GCA_030151135.1 Candidatus Sulfotelmatobacter sp.
GCATTCTGTGGGACCGGAATTATTCACCAGGACAAACGGCAAATTCTTTGGAGGAAAGAAATGGAGCGTGTCCGCCCCAGTGAGCAGGAAGCGAAGAGACGTTTTTTCCGCCCATGAGAGCCTTAACATGCGTTCCGCGAGCGGCGTGGGCGCAAAACTTATGGAGATCTTCTCCCCTACGAGAAAATCTCTCAGCTTGCCGGGATCGGTGCGAGTCTCCTCATCGACGAAGTGCACGCTTGCGCCTGCGGCCAGATACGGCCACAGTTCCCAAACTGCGGCGTCAAACCCGATCGAGGCAAGCTGGCTGGCCCGATCGGCGCAAGTTACGTTGAAGGCGCGATTGTGCCATTCCACTAGATTCAACAGGCTGCCATGCCCAACCGCAACTGGCTTAGGCACTCCTGTTGAACCAGAAGTGAAGATCACGTATGCAGCCTGTTTTTCAGCGATGGAGCTTCCGGCAAACTCCGTTGCACAGCGCCTAATCGCCTCCGCGCATGTGTCGAGCGCCACCACCGTGTGGTCCCCTGAGGGCAGGGAATTCTCTGTATTAGAGTCACTCACAACCAGCCGCACTTTCGCCGATTCCAGCATTGATTGCAGACGTCGCGCAGGTGCTTTGGGCTCAAGCGGAAGGTATGCTGCGCCGAGCTTTAGGACCGCTAAGGCGGCGATCGGAAACTCGATGGAACGCGTGAGGCAAAGGCCTATGACACTACCGGCGGATGCTCCCAAAGAAACCAGATAGTTCGCCAGCTGGCTCGATCGAACATGCAACTCTTGATAGCTTACAGACTGTCTGCCCGCCCGGATTGCGGTGGCATCAGGCGTCAGCATGCTCTGGCGCTGAATCCGCGCTACTAGTGAAGTCCCACCTTGTGTCATTAACGTGTCGCCGGAACCTGCCTCATTGCTCTGCATGCAAACTTATTGCTCCCACCCAATTCCGTTAACCCGAGGGCCTGGAAATGTCGCAAAGTGCTTCATTCTGGGGGAGATAACTGGCTGCAGGGGGTACAGCCCTTCAGTATCGAACAATCATACATGAGATCAAGCGCCGTCTCAAGCAGCGAAACCATTGTGCATCTAACCCAGCGGCGTTTTGAACCGTCCTGGGCCCTCAGCCAGACTTCCAGATTAAGCTCCGGCCGAACGGGGCGTTACAGTTCGTATGTTATATTTTGATCGCCGCACCGCGAAAGTGAATTCATCCAGGCACTTGATCTTCATTTCAGGATTGGCAACCTGTATTCGCCGCTCCCCTAGGCTCGCGCAGTGCCAATCTTGAGGGCGAAATTCCCGCAGAATGCAGAAGCCCCCGAAATTGCGCGAGGCCCGCTTCGATGACCACCCTCGGATAGCCGCCTTGGCTGCCAAATTCCGCTTGTATGTCGAGGATTACACTCCTTGGACACACCTCTGGAATAACAATCCCGCTTATCGCGAAATCCAAGGGAAGTTCCCGATCGGCTGGGTGCTGGAAACAGTCGAAGGCGAGCTAGCGGGCTATCTTGGC
This sequence comes from Candidatus Sulfotelmatobacter sp., assembly GCA_030151135.1. The sequence continues at coordinate 1,520 of JASLEQ010000598.1, forward strand.
AACATCCCCATGTCCTACGAACTCGGCGGACGGAAGCTTCTCGCCGCAACCACCAGGGCCTGGGTCGTCGACACGCCGTACCGTGCTTATTCTCCTTTACTGCTTGCTACCTATTTTCAACAGCGCAACGTCGACCTTTTTCTAAGCACGACGGTGAATTCCCAATCGGAAGCTGCCTATAGCAGCTTTCAGAGCACCCGCGTTCCCAGGGGCGTGTGGGACCGTGCTTTATTCTGCATTACCAGCTATCCCGGATTCGTCGCCAGCTATATGCGCCGGCGAAGCGGCACTTTCGGCCGCAGTACGATTTATCCCCTCTCTGCCGGTTTGTTCCTCGTCGATCTATTTCAGGGAAGACGGCTTCCGAGACCGCGCAACGCGGTTTCTATTGTCCCTTGTCCCGGTTTCGACGAACGCTTTCAACTCTTCTGGGAATCTCTCCGCACAGTCAAGAGCAACGTTCTGCTCGCCGATCGCAGCCCGCAAGCTCTGGATTGGCATTTCAAGTTGTTCCTCGAAAAAAAGCGTGCGTGGATTTATGTCGCTGCTCAGAACAATACGATCTCGGCGTATTCGATCTTTCTGCGCTATGACTACCCTGAGATTGGTCTCACTCGCGTCCGTTTAGTGGACTTTCAATGCCTCGACACGGCTCTAAGCTCCGATGTGCTGCTCTCCATGCTGCATACGGCTTTCGATCGTTGCAGACGGGAATCCATTCATATGTTGGAACTGATCGGCGTTCAGCATGAACTGGAAAATCGGCTCACCGATGCCTCGCTTCGCAATCGCCCCTTGGGTAGCTGGCTGTACTTTTACAAAACCAACAATGCAGATCTCGCCCGGCAACTGAATGACCCGAATGTTTGGGAGCCTTCGCTTTTCGATGGAGACTCTAGTCTTTGATACCGTCTTGCCCGTTATTCTCTGTCTTCCAATAGAAATGCCAACCGTCATCCAATCGGCGAAACGTTTTCTGTTTAAGATCATCGCCAAGAGCGCGATCGCGATCTATTCCCGCCTCCCGCTCTTTGGAGATTTGCGGGCTGCTCTGGCTGTAATTCGTAAAGACGGGCTCATCCTGATGATCGATCGGAACGACGGCCGCGGCCTCTCCTTTCCCGGAGGACTTTCGCATTTCGGCGAGCCAGCCGAGCGCAGCATGCGCCGGGAAGTGCTAGAAGAGACGGGACTACAGGTCGACGAGGCACGCCTGCTTTTTGAATATCGCAGCACCGCGGATATTCCCTGCAAAGTAGTGGTTTTTGCGGCGACAGCCACAGGCCAGCTCGGTGGATCCTGGGAAGGCACTCCGCGCTGGCTTTCGCCCGCCGAAGTGCAAGGCAGAGTACTCGCCAGTCAGATCGAGGTGGTCCGGCGCATCTCTTCCACCGCTTAGGGCAGGGGCGGCACGGATGGGTCGCTCTTAGAAAGGAATATCTTCATCTGTGATCGGGCCAGATGCGGCCGGCTCCGCCTCGGGAACTCGCTGGTCGAAGTTGTTGTTGCTGCTTGACGACCGGGATCCTCCGCTTCCGGCATAATCTCCGCCTCCGCCGCCCTCACCGCGCCCACCGAGAAGGATCAGGTCGCTGGCTACAACTTCGGTCATATATTTCTTTTGACCGGTCTGCTTGTCGTCCCACGACCGAGTCTGCAGGCGCCCCTCAACGTAAACTTTGCCGCCCTTTTTCAAATATTCCCCGGCAATCTCCGCGAGCCGCTGCCAGAGCACCACGTTATGCCACTCTGTCCGGTCCTGCCACTCGCCGCCCTTGTCTTTGAATCGTTCATTCGTGGCGATGGTCAGCTTGGCCACGGGAGTACCCTGCGGCGTGTATTTAATCTCGGGATCCTTGCCCAGGTTTCCGATCAGTTGGACGCGATTCAGACTCTTTCCGGCCATAACGGGCTCCTTTGCAGGGCTTCACTATAGCAGATAGGGCACCGTGAATTGCTGTTCGCGACACACAAACGCGAATGAGAGTTTCATTTCGGGCCATGACACCCTGTCATCTGACTAGAAACGGATTGCTCTCCCTTTCTTGCCCAATCGTCGTCAGTTCGCCATGTCCCGGAACAACGACAGTTTCATCAGGCAAAGTCAGCAGCGTGCCGTGCAGCGATCGCATGATCTTCTGCATGTCTCCGCCGGGAAGGTCCGTTCGCCCGATCGATCCGGCGAACAGCGTGTCGCCGGCAATCAGCTTCTTCTCGCCCTCGAAATACAGGCAAATGCTGCCTTCGGTATGCCCCGGCGTGTGCAAGATATGCGCGGTGTGCGCCCCTGCCGATACTTTCTCTCCCGTCGTGATGCTTCGATCGATTTCAACTTTCCCCGGATCAGCTACGCCGATCCAGGTTGCCTGCACATCCAGCATCTTCAGCAACGCATAATCGTTCTGGTTCAGCAGGATCGGCGCGCCCGTCAAGGCCCGCAGTTTCATCGCTCCTCCAATGTGATCAATGTGCGCGTGCGTGATCACGATCTGCTTGATTACCAGATTGTGCTTCTGCACGATCCCCAGCACGCTGCTGATGTCGTCACCGGGATCAATCACCATACCTTCGTGGGTGTTCGAATCGCCAATAATCGAGCAATTGCACTGCAAAGGCCCAACGGGCAGGATCTCGTGAATCATATTGCTATTTTATCGGCTCCCTAAACCGTCAGCACACATCACTACGCTTCTTCGCGAATACTAGCTCTGAGCCTGCGTCTTTCTTGATTCGGATATACGTGGGAATCCGTGGCAGAAAAGTAACGGCACTTGCCCGGCAGCGTGCCTCGGGTACACAATACGTCCAACGCTTGGGGAGGTCCTAGTGGCCAAATACCGTCAACATGGATATCAGGATAACGATCGAGAACCCCGCCGTGATGCGCCGGCGCGCAAGGCGCCCCCAGAGCGCACCAGCGGCCCACCGCGCTGGGATCACTCACTCGGGCCAAAACCGGTCAATCTTCCCGGAACCCATACCGTCTCGCGCTGCGCTCAGTGCGGTACGCTCCTGCAGAGCGCGGCAAGTTCGGGCGCGGGACAATGCCCGAAATGCGCCTTTGAACTCCATTCCTGCAAACAATGCACTTATTTCGATCCGGGCAGCCGCTTCGAATGCATGCAACCTGTAAAGGAACGCATCCCTAAAAAAGACGCGCGCAACAATTGTGAACTTTATGAGATTCGCGTCACGCGCGAAAAAGAAACTTCAACTCCAGCCAGCCTCCGCCCAAATGACGCGCGAGCGGCATTTGAGAATCTCTTCAAAAAATAGCGCCTAAAAAGATTACGTGGAAAGCCCGAAGCCGCTTTTATGGTTTCTGCGTCGGCCTGATCAGAACCTCGCTCATAAATGACTGCGGCGACTGCGTCACTAGCATCGCCACCGTGTGCGCTACATCCGCGGGTTGCAGCATCTTCTTCGGATCTTTTCCCGTATGCGGCCCCAGTTCGGTCTCGACCGAGCCAGGACAAATCACCGATACTCGAATGTTGTTTCCACGAAGTTCTTCGGCAACCGAGTATGAAAGTCCATTCAGCCCCCACTTCGATGCCGCATACGCCGCCCCCTTGGGCAGCGCATTCTTTCCTGCAAGAGACGAGATGTTGATGATGTGCCCGGAATTTGCCTTGATCATCATCGGAACGAACGACCGGATCATGTAATACACGCCCCTCAGATTCGTATTCATGATCCGGTCCCACTCATCCGGCTTCAGCTGGTGAAGAACATCCGTAAATCCGCCAATCCCGGCATTGTTCACGAGAATGTCCAGTCGCCCGAACGTGCCCTCGACCCGTGCAGCGGCATACTCGACTTGATGCAGAACGGTCACGTCGCAGGGAATCACCTCGGTCTTGCCGCCGCCCTCCGTAATAGTGCGCGCCGTGCCGTCTAGCGTGGACTGATTTCGTCCAATGAGAATCGAAGTCGCGCCAAGGGCTGCCAGCGTACGAGCAATGGCAGCTCCAATTCCGCGGCCTGCGCCCGTCGTGATCGCAACTTGCCCGGAAAGGGGCCGAGCGGTGTCCATAGTAGGAGGGCCTTTCTGTGGTAACGATCTGCAGACCTGCGATGAAAGTAGAACATCCGCTGGCTCTGCTATCCGCATCTTAACAATAAAGAGGATGATGAATGGGAAGGCGCTTGCCTTCGCGAGAAGACGTACTTATAATCCGGCCAGCCGGGAAAACGGGTCAGCCGCCTCATCGCTCCAACCGGGTTACCCCAAGTCTCCCGGAGCCCCTGCCAGGAAGCCCGGGCATTCCAAAGCAGGATCCGAACGCAGTGCGGTCCGTACGGAATGCAGTTGCTGCTGAGTTGCTATTAAAGATTCCTATAAAAAGCTATTTCCTGCGATTCTAAGGAGCCAATGTGATGAAAACGATTCTGGTTACGGTTGTGCTTGGGGTAGCGGTCGTCGCGGTGGGACAGAATCCTCCGCAACCTGCTCAGGGACAACCGGCCACACCGGCAGCGGGGCAAGCCGCTGCGCCGGCGCAAAATCAGTCCGCTGCACCGGTCATTAAAGATCCTGCCGAGTACAACGCCTACGTCGCCGCCATTCAACAGAAAGATCCTGCGGCCAAGGTCAGCGGTCTCGAAGCCTTTCTCACGCAGTATCCCAATAGCGTGATGAAAAACCAGGCCCTCGAAATCCTCATGCAGACCTATCAGCAAACTGGCAATGTGAACAAGGCCACCGACACTGCCACGAAACTGGTTGCCGTCGACTCTTGCCAGGTCCCCGCTTTGACCTTGCTCACCTACATCGATCGCATGAAGGCGCAAGGGGGAGACCCGAACGGCAAGCAGCTCTCTTCCGACGCAGAGAAATATGGACAGCAGGGAATCGATTGCCTGCCGAAATTTAACAAGCCCGAGGGCACCAGTGACGCCGACTTCGGCAAGATGAAAGCGCAGATGACCGGGAACTTCGAGGCGGGCATTGGCTGGGGGGCTCTCCAGGATAAGGACTATGCGAAAGCGGCTCAGCATCTGAAGGCCGCCGTCGAGGCCAACCCTCCCGATTCACAGAAAGACCTCGCTCTGCTTTATCCTCTGGCGCTTTCCTACCTACAGCAGACTCCGCCCGACTATCAGAACGGTGTCTGGTATGCCGCGCGTGCAGCGGCAGTCGCGCCCGACGCGAACAAGGCTGCGATTGAAAAATATGCGCAGTCGCAATACCGGCATTATCACCAGGGCGACGATGGCTGGGACACGGTCTACACCGCCGCGAAAGCTGGCGGACCGCAAGTACCCATTCCGCCTCCGCCCACGCCGGCTGACCAGGCCCACGACATGGTCACCAAGACTCCGCCCGAACAGATGGACTTTGCCACCTGGGAATTCGTGCTGAGCAACGGCAACCAGGCTGATCAGGATACCGTCTGGAACGCCATCAAGGGCAAGGCGGTCGCGATGAACGGAACCGTCATCAGCACAACGCCGAACGAATTTCAGATCGCCGGCAGTTCCGATGACATCGATGCCAAGAAGGCAGATATCACGCTCAAGTTCGAAGAAAACGTACCGGCCAGGTTGATTCCTAAGGACGGCGCAAGCTTCGACTTCCAGGGCGAACCGGCGTCGTACACTCCCAACCCGTTCATGATGGTGATGGACAAGGGCAAGCTGGTGAATACCAAGCCCGCTACGCCTGCCAAGAAGGCCCCTGTACACCACAAACCCGCAGCTCAATAGAATCTAAGTTCAGGAAACAGCAAAGGCAGCCCGAAAGGGCTGCCTCTTTTTTGGCTCAGAACTCAGTTTCCGCAACGGCGAAGACGATCTACCGCACGATCTTCTTTTCGAAAGCTACCGGCCGCGCGCTCCGCGGAGGCCGCTTCACCCCATCCCGCAACTGCCTTACATCGATCTTCAGTTCGCTGATGGTGCGGCTCAGGGTATTCCGGTGCATGCCAAGCTCGCGCGCGGCTCGGCACTGATTCCCTTTATTCTCCTGCAGGACGGTTAGAATGAAGCGCTTTTTGAATTCCCTTACGCCTTCCGAATACAGAATATTGCTGCGGTACATTTGCAGGACGAGGGCTTCCAGTTGATCTTTCACAATAGTCTCTCTCTTCGCTCGAATTTTGCGTTGCACCGCGTCCTAATTCGGCGAGGAAGCCGGGGAGGAGCTACCCAGTTTCTGTGGAGCTTGATGAATTAAGCTAAGTCCCTGATAAAAACGAGCCCGCAATTCCGTAGGAGCCAGCCAGATTGCTGCCCGCCCTACCACAAGAAAATAGGGCGCCAACTCCGATTCATGCAGCAACTTCGAAGCCGGCTCGAACGCCGTCATTCCTACCAGGATCACAGCCACCATCAGCCCGCCCCGGAGCAATCCCAAAAGCGCGCCTAGGAAACGGTCAAAACCGCTGAGACCAGCCTCTTTCATGATCCATCGCGCGATCCTGGCGGCAATACCAAACAGCAGCAGAATGGCGAAAAAAATGATCAGGAAACCAAGTATCTCAGCCAACCATGGGTTCTTTAAAAACGTTTCGAACCACTCTGCGAGGCGCCGGTACTGCCACGCAGCTACGATGTAACCTACGACCAATCCCGCCGTCGTCAGCACTTCGGAAAAAAAGCCCTGGATGGCGGCCGTTATCACACTGAACAAAATCAGGGCACAGATGAACCAATCCAGTCCGGTCATAAAACGTGCCCGCCGGGCCCAGCCACAGCGCTATACATCCAGCTTGCGCCCGGTCAACTGGGAATACGCTTCCAGATATTTCTCGCTGGTCCGCCGCGCTACTTCCGGCGGAAGCCCTGGAGCCGGTGGCTGCTTATTCCAATGAATTTCCTCAAGATAATCGCGGACATATTGCTTATCGAACGAATCCTGTGCCCGCCCTGGCGCATATTTGTCCGCCGGCCAGAAGCGCGAAGAATCCGGCGTCAGTACTTCATCGCACAGCGTGATGCCGTGCTCCGAACGTCCGAATTCGAACTTCGTATCGGCAATGATGATCCCGCGCTCGCGCGCATACGCCGCCGCCTTCTTGTAAATGCGCAACGTCAGGTCCCGCAGATGGCTCGCCGTCTCCACTCCCACGGTCTGGCACATCTGATCGAACGTGATGTTCTCATCGTGCCCGCTCGTCGCCTTCGTGGAAGGCGTAAAGATCGGCTCGGGAAACTGGTCCGACTCCTTCAGTCCGGCCGGAAGCTTAATCCCGGAAACCGCGCCAGTGGACTTATACTCCTTCCACGCCGATCCGGAAATGTACCCGCGCACAATACATTCAACCGGGAAGATTTCGGCCCGCCGCACCAGCATGGACCGCCCGCGCAGCTGGTCGGCATACTTCTGCGCCGCCGCGGGATACTTCTCCACATCGGCCGTGATCAGATGATTCGGAACCACCTCGGCCAGGAAATCGAACCAGAACAGCGATATCTGCGTCAAAATGCGTCCCTTTTGGGGGATGCCTGTTGCTAGAACGTAATCAAACGCCGAGATGCGGTCGCTGGCGACGAAAAGCAGTTGCTTCTCGTCAATGTCATAGACGTCGCGGACCTTGCCGCTCGCCTTCAGTTTTAGATCGGGGAAATTGCTGCGTAACAGGACGGAATCGAGTAGTTCGGGGCTCATGTTTGAAATTTTACAGGTTAGAGGCGAGGCGTATTCTAGCTTGTCAGAAAAAATTGTCAACGATTCTCGTCACTAGGTAAGAACGTGCCCCGAAACAGTTGCACTGAAAAAGGTTGACCGCCAAGGAGATCGTCGGAAAGCCTTGAACACCGCGGCTTCCGGCACGCCGCAGTCTGTGGAAAAGCTGAGGATACAGGTGGAAAAAAAGTCATCCGGCGCCGCGCCGGATCGCGCCTCAACGACCCGGACGACAATCACTTCCATGCAGCCCAGAAGAAGGTCGCCGCTACCGAAGCCTTTACTGCGCCCCAAACCTCACTGACACTAGCTTCGATACTCCCGGCTCCTGCATGGTCACGCCGTAAAGTACAGGCGCGATGCTCATCGTCTTCTTGCTGTGCGTGATCAGCACGAACTGGGTCTGAACGCTCATCTCTTTGACGAGTTCGGTGAAGCGCCCGACATTGGCCTCATCGAGCGGGGCATCCACCTCGTCCAGGATGCAGAACGGGCTCGGTGCGTACTGGAAGATGCCGACCAGCAGGGCAAGAGCAGTAAGTGCCTTTTCTCCGCCGGACAGCAGCAGCACGCTTTGCAGCCGTTTCCCTGGAGGCGAAGCCACCACATCGATACCACTCTCGGCGCTGTTTTCCTCGTCGGTCAGCTTCATAAACCCTTGACCGCCGCCGAATAGCTTCTTGAACGTCGCCTGGAAATTCTCGTTGATCTTGTGGAACGCCTCTTCAAACTTCTGCCGCGAGATCTGGTCGATCTCCTTGATCGTCGCCGTCGTATTCTCGATCGACGAGATCAAATCTTTCCGCTGCGTCTCGAGGAATCCATGACGCTCGGCCGTTTCCTTGTACTCTTCCAGCGCCATCATATTGACAGGCCCCATGGCCTCCAGCTTTGCTCGCATGTCGCGATAAAGCTGATCTTCATTCTCAAGCTCGTCACCCACCACGACCGCCAGGGAAGTGTCTTCCATGAGAGCGGCCCGTTCTACGCCAAGCTCGTTCAGGCAAGTCTCAGCCATGTATTGCCCATCCGATTGCAGCTTTGCCGCCGTCGCCGACAGCTCTCCTCGCCGGTCCCGTGCCTGATCCAGGAGCGCCCGGCTCGCTTTCAACAAATCCTCAATCTCCGCCAGCCTTGCCCGGAGCTGTTCGTTCTCAAACTGCAGTAAGCCCTCGCGTGCCTGGGACGCATTCCGCTCCGCTTCCAGATCCTCGGACTGCTGCGCCAGTTGGACGTTCTCCGTCTCGCGCTGTAGCTTCTCCGCTGCCGCACCTTCGATCTGGGAAGTCAGCGCCAGCACCCGCGCATCCATTTCCGAAAAGAGCGATTCGATCCTCTGCAGTACACTCGCCGCCGACCGATGCCGCTCTTCCAGCGTCGCCACCCGGGCCGCGTGTTGCGATGTCGTTTGCGCCGCTTCCTCGCGCCTCAGCCGCAACGCAGTTAAAGTCGCTTGAGCGGCCTGCATCTTCTGCTCGACTTCCAGCCGTTTCAATTCCAGTGTCTCGATCTCCGACTGCCGCGCGCACAGGATCCCTTCCTGCTCGGCCCGTTCCGCCGCCAAGCGCGCCAGTTCCATTTGCGCGACATTCAACCGCTCACTGACTCGCGACATCTCCGAATCCAGTTGCCGCAGCATGTGTCCCTGCGTCATAGCCTGGTTTTCAGCCTCGCGCTTCTCGCCCTCCAGGCGTTCGAGCAATTCCGCCAGTTCCTTGATTTCGCGTCCTAGCGTCATCACGCGAGTCTCCCCATCCCGCAGCCCGCGCTCGAGATCCTCCAGCTGCCGCATCACCTCGCGCAGCTCGCGCTTCATCGACAGCGGCCCTTCAGCCCGCTGCTTGCCCCCGGTCACAGTCACGTTGTGGAAGCATTCTCCCGACTGCGACAGGAAGAACGCGTCCGGATTCTCCAGCGCCAGCCCCTTGGCCACATCCGCTTCAGGAACAATGTATCCATCGCGCAGCTTGGGAAGGATGACTTCGAGCGACCGCCCGAATCCATTGAGCACCCGAATCGAGCTCTTCAGCGGAACAATCTGCGCCGCCGGAGGCGCCGAGTGCGCCGCCTCGTCCAGCACAAACGAGAATTTCGCCTGCGAATCTTCCGGATGCACCAGGAACGTCGCCCGCCCATCCACGTCGGTGCGCAGCATGCGCAGCCCCTCATCGGCCGCGTCCCAGGATTTCACCACGATGTAATTCAGTTCGTCGCGCAGGAAATCTTCCACAACGCGCTCATACCGAGGTTCGACTTCGAGAAAATCGGCCAGTACGCCAACCGGCGCAAACCCGCTCTGCATCACGCCCGACTGAAACAATCGCCGCACGGATTCGGTCGAGTACCCATGCTCGGCGATCACCGCTTCGAGCGATCCCCTCTTGCCCAGCGCGGTCGCGAACTCAGCCCGCAGCACATCCAGGTTGGTCTTGCTCTGCGTCTCTTCCAGTTTTTTCTGCTCGATCAATCGACGTAACTGGCTGATCTCTTCGCTGATCCCAACCGCCCGCTGCGTGATCGTCTCGAATTCCAGCGCCAGTTGTCCGCGTTGGCCTCCGAACGCCTCCACCTGCGTATTGGCGTTACTGATCTCAGTCTCAAGCCGTCGCGACTCGCGATCCGCCCCCGCCAGCCTTTCCTCCGCCTGCGCCAGCTGATTGCGCAATTTCGAAGCAGCCGAAACCAGATCAAAAATGACGACACGAGACTCTTCCTGCTGCTGCTCAATTTGAGCGAGGCTCGCCGCGGCAGCCGCCGCTTCTTGTTGGCATAGGGCGAGGCCGCTCTGCGCTGCCGCCAGATCCGCCGCCGCCGACTCCAGAATCTGCCGGTTCTGCTCGCGCTCCGCTTCGAGAGCGGTCAAACGGTGCCGGGCCTGCGCCAACTCCGCTTCCGCCGATGCCGCCCGCGCCACCAACTCTGCACAGCGTTCTTCATTGTGCCGACGCCGCGCCTGCGCTCGATCAATTTCCATCGCGATCTGGCTGATCCGGTCATGGTTCTCGCGTAGTTCGGTATCAATCGCGTACCCGCGCTGCTGCCGCTCCGCATGTTCGGATTCGAACTGCCGCACTTCTTCCGATCGATGCCGCATCTCCTCCGCCAGCGCATTCAGCTGCGTATCGATCTCCGCGCTTTCCTGCTCGATCGCCGCAAACTTGCTCGCCAACACCACGCGCAGCTTCGCCCGCATCTCATCCCGCAAACGCGCATAGCGCTCTGCCTTCGACGCTTGCCGCTTCAGAGAATTCATCTGCCGCGTCACTTCTTCGAAAATGTCATTCACGCGGTTCAGATTCAGCTTCGCATCTTCCAGGCGCGCCTCAGCCAGACGCTTCTTCGTCTTGAACTTCGTAATCCCGGCCGCTTCCTCAAGAATTGCGCGCCGATCTGTGGGACGGCTGCTCAGAATCTGCCCAATGCGCCCCTGTTCGATCAGCGCATACGACTCCGGCCCCAGGCCCGTGCCCATGAACAATTCCTGAATGTCGCGCAACCGGCACAGCTTTCCATTTAGCAGGTACTCGCTGTCCCCCGAGCGAAAAAGCCGCCGTGTGACGACAATCTCTCCATGGCGGAACTGCTGCTGGTTGAACTTTCGCCGCCGGATTTTCAGCACCACATGCGGAGGCACGGTCCCAATCGCAGCGTTCGCCGGAGGCGCTCCCACCGTATGCGCCGGCAGCGCAAAGATCGGCTCGTCCTCAGGGAAGGCAATCGCAATCGTGTTGACCTTCGATCGCGGAACCTCGATCTCTTCTACCTTTCCCGGTTGCGCATCTTCCACGGCTTGTTCCGTATCCGCCGCCGTGCGCGCTCGAATCGCCGCCTCATCCCAATCGTCAGCAACCTGTGCCGCGCCCGCGGATGACTCCGGCATCTCGTCTTGGATATCGATTTCCGTCGCCGCACTGGCATCAGCCCCGCCGTAGACCTCCGGATCGATCAGCGTCAGCGACACCTCGGCCATGCCCGTCGGCTTGCGGTCGCGCGTTCCGGCAAAGATCACGTCTTCCATGCGCGCGCCGCGCAGCGTCTTCGCCGACTGCTCGCCCAGCACCCACGAAATCGCGTCCGAGATATTCGATTTGCCGCAGCCGTTTGGCCCGATGATCGCCGCTACTCCATCCCCATGGAACTTGAGTTCCGTGCGGTCGCAGAACGACTTGAACCCGAGAATCTGAAGCCTCTTCAGTTTGAGCAATGCATTAACTCCAGTGGCCAGTGGCTAACTATGAAAAACGTGGATGCCCCACATCTCGCCGATGTTGCGACATGTGGGAATTGCGCGTGTTGGCGCGCCTGTTTACCAGACGGATTCCTCTTCCGCGCGATTCGTTGCACTGAGTCATCCGAACGCCGCTTGCGTCACCCCAGGCTGGATAGGGCGGGCACAAAGTTAAGCTACTGTACCGACGAAATTCAGGCGGCGTCAAGCAATATAACACTATATATAGTGGGGGGATA
>JASLEQ010000638.1 GCA_030151135.1 Candidatus Sulfotelmatobacter sp.
GCTTACTTGACACTATGATTTCAACGGAAACTATCATAATACGGCAAAAAGACTACGAACCACGAACTGCTCAACTCCCGCACCGGAATCTTAGGTTTACCTTCGTGTACCTTAGTGTCATCAGGTGATGGAAGAATCCGCGGTGCATTCGCCCAAAATGATGGCCCGACTTTCGGTAAACCGCCCTTCAGCCCAACAGCGCCTCCGACGCATTGAGGGCCGTCACAACCCTCTGGTCAAAGCGCTGCGCCAGGCGTTCGCCCATGCCGAACGCACCCCGGAAGGCGATTGCGCAATCGAAGGGCTGCGCATCGTCGAAGAAGCCATCCGCAGCGGTCTCCGCTTCCGTGCTGTTTTGTTTCGCGAATCGGCACAGAACCTCGCCGATCGCCTCCTTCCGCAACTCGGCTCTCATGTTGAAACCTTGCTGCTTCCCGACCGAATCTTCGACGGAGCAGTCCCGAGCGAGACGCCGCAGGGCGTCGCGGCGCTCGTGAAACTCCGCGAGTTCTCGCTCGACGATGTCTTCCAACGGCTTCAGGTAGGTCCGATCCTGGCAGTCGTCGGTGTCCAGGATCCCGGCAACCTTGGGACGCTGCTCCGATCCGCCGAAGCCTTCGGCAGCGCCGGAGTCGTGCTCGGAGAAGGCGCGGTCAGCCCCATTAACTCAAAAGTGATTCGAGCCTCTGCCGGATCCATCTTCCGTCTCCCGGCCGTCATAGAGAAAAAACCCGACGCCTTCGATAAATTCGCCGCGAAGCTTCGGCAGGAATACGTGCGCCTCATCGCCACATCGTCCCACAAGGGCACACCGATCCATCAGTCAAATCTCAGGGACGCATGCGCAGTCTTCATCGGAAGTGAAGGCTCGGGTCTTCCCAAAAACGTACTCGCGCAGGTCGATGAACTCATCGCGATCCCCCACACGCCCCAAGTCGAATCACTGAATGCGGGCGTCGCAGGAAGCATCGTGCTGTACGAGGCGGCACGTCAGCGTCAGCAATAACGACACCCATCGACGCGCACTTTCATCGGAGGACGGACTCTGCCTGCTCTTCGCGCTAGCCTCTATGCGATGCAGAAATCACTCGTCAGCCGTTACTTCAGTAATCAAGCATCCACCCGATAGTAAGTTGCGCGCCTTTTCGCATAGCATCTAACTCACTGTGAACAATTCCCCCAATTTGAGTGCGCTGATACAGCAGCGGGATGCACTGCGCGGGCTCGATCACTTGATCGAGACTACCCGCCGCGTGCTCGACCGCTACATGCAGATACCAGCGCCGGGGCCCGAGCAAAAACAACTTCCACGCGCCGCCTGACCTCCAGGCCAAGCCGGAAATTCTGTTTACGCCAGCCCACCCCCATCCACCACCAGCGCGGCTCCGGTGATCCAACTCGCCATCGGACTCGCAAGGAACAGCACCGCATTTGCCACATCCTCCGCCGTGCCCACACGCCCCAGCGGCCGCTCTGCCGCTTCTCTCATGAACGTCCGCTCGTCCCCACCCAACTGCCTGCACTCTCCGCGCAGCATCGGGGTGTCCACATCTCCCGGGCAAACGCAGTTGACGCGGATACTATGCCGGCCATGATCGATGGCCATCGCACGCGTCAGGTTCACGGTTCCACCTTTGGCCGCGCAGTACGCCGCCGCTCGAGGTCCGCCCTTCAATCCCCAGCCGGACCCGATATTGATGACACTGCCGCCTCCACCACAAATCATGCGCGGAATCACCTCGTGCGACACCAAATAGATTCCCTTCAGAGTCACATCCAGGGCCCGGTCCCACTCTTCTTCGGTAAGCTCAACAACATCTTTGCGGATCGCAATGCCAGCGCAGTTGCACAGGATGTCAATCCTGTTCCATTTCTCGACGACCGAAACGACCGCCCTGCGACAATCCTCCGCAAGCCGCACATCGCATCTTATAGCCGTTGAAATCGCCGCCGCCGCGTGTCCGATCTCGGAAACAGTTTCCCGCGCGCTGCCCTCCTCGATATCAAGCGCGGCAACGTGAGCCCCCATCTCCGCCAGCCTCAAGCAAATCCCGCGCCCAATTCCCGAACCCGCTCCGGTCACGACCGCAATTTTCCCCTCTAAAGAAAGAAGCTTGGCGGCGTGCTCGGAGATTTTGTCGGAAGCAGAACTCATAACGATTTAGGCAACCACACTTTCCACTGCCTTCCCAGCCGCTTCGAGCGTACGATCCACGTCCGCATCGGTGTGGGCCAAAGTCACAATCGAGTGCAAGGCCGCTGAAGGCGACGCATAAACGCCAAACGGAAACAGCGCGAGCACAAACTTCTGGAATGCCACGCGATCCACATACCGGCAGAAATCGCGGTAATCCTCGATCGCCGGCTGGTCGCTAAACATCACCTGCAGCATCGGACCAACGTTCTGCACGATCCCCGGTATCCCTTTATTCGCAAACAACTCGCGCAGTCCCCGGCACAGCTTCTCCGCAACCCGCCAGGTGTGCCCAAACGAAGCGTTGTTGTCGCGCGTCAGTACGCGCAGGTTCGCCCGCGCGGCGAACATCCCGATCCTCGATCCGTTGTGCGTGCCGTAATGCAACACGCCGCCCCACTGCAGCGCATCCATCATCTCGGCTCGCCCCGCCAGCGCGGCCACAGGTAGTCCTGTACCGAGCGCTTTTCCAAACGTCACCAGGTCCGGCGCAAGCTTGTAATATTCCTGGCATCCTCCTGGAGCAATGCGGAAGCCGGTCACCGTTTCATCCAGGATGAACACAATTCCGTTCGCCTTCGCCAGCCGCTGCACTCCGTGCAGATATCCCTCTCGCGGCGGGATCACCCCCATATTTGCCATCACCCCTTCGCTGATGATCGCCGCAATCTGCCCTGGATGCCTCTCAAGCGCCTGCTCCAAAGCAGGCAAATCATTCCACGGCACCACGATCGTGTCGTCTAGCGCCGTCCGGTTCAGCCCCGAACTGTCGGGAATTCTCACCGGATCCGTTTTCAATCCCAGAGCGGTCACCGGCAAAACGTTCGAACTCACTAACAAGTCATCGTGCCATCCGTGATAATGCCCTTCAAACTTCAGTATCTTCGGCCTGCCCGTCACTCCCCGCGCCAATCGGATCGCAACCATTACCGCCTCAGTCCCGGTATTCGCAAATCGCACCCGCTCGGCGTTCGGAACGATCTTCTGGATCATCTCCGCAACTTCCAACTCAACCGGAGTCGCTGTGGCAAAGTGCGCGCCCGAACCCGCCGCCTCTGTAATCGCCTCCACGACCTCCGGATGCGCATGTCCCAGCGGCAATGCTCCAAACGCCATCATCCAGTCGATGTACTCGTTCCCATCCACGTCATATATGCGCGAACCCTTCGCCCGCTCCATGAAGATCGGATACTCTCCGAAGTTGACCGGCCCTCGCGACGACGAACTGCTGGCCTCGATCAGCACTCCCAACGTGCGTTCGTAAATCCGCCTCGACTTCTCGGTGTTAAAACTCAATGGCCCTCCCGATGCAATGGGTGATGTTCGAATGAACCACTTGAAACGAACGCCCTGCTAAACCTTACGTTCGTGATACTTCGTTTCCTTCGTGGCTCGCGGGCTTCCTCGCCACAGCCGTCAGTACCTTCGCTGCGACCTGTTATCGTACAGCAGCCCGATTCGCGGAAAAACTTGCACTAGCGAGTGAATTCCAACGCGCTCCACAACGCCTGATGGCATAGAATGCTTCATTCGGTTCGCAGCAAATGAGTAAACCAGACACTTGGAAATCCTGGGAAGGCCAAACGATCGACGGCAAATTCCCTCTTCGTCAGTTCCTCGGCGCCTCAGACCATAGCGCGGTCTTCCTCACCGAAGGTCGCGGTACTTCTCCGCAGAAGGCCGCCATCAAGCTGATGCCTTCCCACACCAGCCCCGCTGCAGACACTCAACTCCGCTCTCTGCAGGCGAAAATCGGACTTCGCCATTCCAATCTGCTTCAAATCTTCGACGCTGGACGCACTCAGATCCAGGGCGAATCGGTCGTATATGCCGTGATGGAATTTGCCGACGACAATCTCGGACAGATCCTGCCCCAACGCGCCCTCGAACCCCCTGAGGTTGCTGACCTCCTGCCGCCAATCCTCAGCGCCCTGTCATACCTTCACGAAAAAGGTCTGGTCCATGGACGCATCCGGCCCTCCAACATTTTGGCGGTAGGCGATCAGCTGAAACTTTCGAGCGATCCGGTTCGATCTGCGTCGGAGCCGAATTCGGGCGGAAGACGGGATGCATTTGACGCACCCGAATTGTCGGCCGGAAAACTCTCCCCTGCCTCCGACGTCTGGTCTCTCGCCATGACCATGGTCGCGGCTCTCACTCAGAAGACTGCTTTCGCCGAGCAGAAACTGCAAAACGATCCTGCCGTCCCCGCCAATGTCCCCGAACCTTATCGCGGGATCGCGAAAGCATCTCTGCGGCTCGATCCCAGTCAGCGCGCCTCGGTCCGGGACATCGAAGCGCGGTTGAAACAACCTTCCTCTGAACCCGCGCCGGCGAGAGTTGAACCTGCCTTCGAAACGACTGTGTCCCCCAAAAAGCGGGCCGCATTCCCCGTCACGATCGCACTGGCCGCAATCCTTGCCATCATCTTCGCGATTTTCTACTTCACGCGAAGCAAATCTTCGGCTCCTTCCGCTGACGAAAGTACATCGCCTGCCACCACTTCATCTCCCGCGCCTCAAGCTTCGGAGCCTGCGCCCTCGGCTGCAAAGCCCGTGGACACGAACGCCTCCGTCACACATCAGGTCCTCCCCGACGTTCCGCAGAGCGCCCGAAACACAATTTCCGGCACCATCAAGGTTGTAGTGCAAACACAGGTCGATTCCTCCGGCAAAGTCACATCTGCCAGGCTCAAGTCACCCGGATCCAGCCGGTACTTCTCCGGACTGGCGCTCAAGGCCGCACAGGAATGGCAATTCGCTCCGCCCGCCATCGATGGCCATCCCGCCACCAGCACATGGCTCGTTCAGTTTCGCTTTCGAAGAAGCGGGACCCAAGCCTCGGCCCAGCAGGCAAAGCGCTAATCTTTCCCAGGCTGCTTTAACTTCCACACGATCTGCCGAACCATTCCGAGCAGCACAACGGCATCCATCGCGCTCAAGTTCATTCGCAGTAGCAGTCGTCGTACCTTCTTCTCGCTGACTGCATCGTTCCCAGGCTTCACATATTGGCTGATCTTCAATGACTCGTAGAGCCCGCGGCCAATCTCTTCCAGCTGCCCCGCTGTCGCCGGATCTTCCTTCGCGACCACTCGCGCTTGTGAATCACTTCTCGCCAGCTCATACAAGCAGACTCCGACCGATTGCCCCAGATTCATCGAGATGTTCTGTTCCGAGGTCGGGATCGTCAGCAGCCAATGGCAATGGCTGAAATCATCGTTCGTCAGTCCGATCTTCTCCGATCCAAACAGCAGCGCGACTTTCCCCATCTTGATGCGGGCACGGATTTCGTCCGCTGATTCCTGTCCCAGCGTTCTTACCGGATCTTTCAACGCCCGATTTCGCACCGCCGTAGTCCCCACCACAGCTGCGCAATCTGAAACTGCCTCGGCGACAGTCTTAAACTCCTCCGCATTCTCCAAAACCGCTGCCGCTCCGACCGCGGACCGCGCCTCCCGAAAAGCCAGCAAGTAAGGATTTACGACTCGCAAATGGGATGCCCCAAAGTTCGTCATGGCGCGCGCCGCGGCGCCAATGTTCAGCGGATTTCGAGGTCGTACCAGGACCACGACAAGGCCATTGAGATCGGGTGAGGATGGCAAGCCGTCAATTCTAGCAAGAGATTTTCGAGCAAAATCACCCAGCAACCCCAAGACCCTTCAGCCTTGGAAAAAGGGCTGGAACTTGTAAAAAGAATGTCAAAAACTCACCCCTGCGGGTCTATGATCGCCTGAGTTCGTTGTAAGCTTGCCTTTGTCTAGTGCGCTTCTGCATGCATGGGGCATCAGAAGCTCTCCCCCGGACAGAAACGGACATTCCTTATGGGGAACCTTGCCACACCAATCATCGCAGCCAAATCCGTGATCCCGGCGCCTATGTCAAAATCGGGCGGCCGCATTCTCGTCGTCGAAGACGATCCCGCCGTCCAAAAAGCCCTCAAGCGTATGTTTGAAACTGAGGGCTATTCTGTAGAAACTCAATCGGATGGCAAGGCCGCCCTCGACAGTGTCCTGGCCTCTGCTCCGGCGGCAATCGTGCTCGATCTGCGCCTGCCCAAAGTGTCGGGCCGTGACGTGTGCAAGGAAATCAAGGCCAAGTCTCCAACGCTCCCGATTGTCGTTCTCAGCGCAGCCAGCGACGTCTCTGACAAAGTCTTGCTGCTCGAATTGGGTGCCGATGACTATGTCACCAAGCCTTTCAGCCCCCGCGAGCTTCTTGCGCGCGTCCGCGCAGCCCTTCGCCACAACACTCGCGCTCCCGAAGCTCAGGTGGTGAGCTTCGACGGTATTACCGTCGACTTCCACAAGATGGAAGTCAGACGCGACGACAAGCCCGTCGTCCTCACCGCCCAGGAGTTCAAAACCTTCCAGTTTCTTGTTCAGAATGCCGATCGGGTGATCAGCCGTGATGAACTGTTGAACGAAGTCTGGGGATATCAGAACTATCCCTCTACCCGTACTGTCGATAATCACATCTTGAAACTGCGCCAGAAGCTGGAGAGGGATCCGTCCAGCCCGGTACATTTCCGCACGGTACACGGAATGGGCTACAAGTTCGTGCGCTGATATTCGTGAAACCCCTTTCTAAGCCCGCAGATCCATCGATGCCTGCCGCCTCACCGGACGAGGAACTCCTCCCGCGGCAGCGGCTGCGCACCCGTTTTCTGCTGTCGATGCTTCTCATCACGGCCGGTCTGACCACCACCAGCCTCTTGCTCGTGCGGCGCAGCGTCGAGAATAACGTCCGTCAAAGCATCGCCATTAACCTTCACAACTCAGTGGCCGCGTTTCAGGACTTCCGCCACGAGCGCGAGACGATGCTGACCAGTGATGTCGCTCTGCTCGCGAGTCTGCCCATCACCCGCTCGATCATGACCGCCCCCGATCCCGTCACCATCCAGGACGCGGCTCCTCAGATCTACGACATAGCCCGCAACGACCTCTTCGCACTCGTCGATCGCAGCGGCAAGGTGGTCGCCCTTCATACCAACAGCCCAAGCTTCAGCACTGAAGAGGCCGAGGAATACTTCCGGCAATCCATGGACGACGACCACGACGAAGCCAGTCACTGGTGGTTCGGCGGACATCGCCTCTATCAAACCTTCATTCAGCCGATTTACCGGGGCTCTCCCACCGAAGGCACCCTCATCGGCTTCCTGGTGATCGGATACGAAATCAACAATCGGTTGGCAGAACAGGTCAGCAAAGTTGCCGGCAGCCAGGTCGCCATCTCTTGCGGCAATGACGTCGTCGCGACTACGTTGCCGCCGGACAAACTCGAAGACAGCGATGTCCAGGTCCTGCTTACCGGCTCAGTACAAGAGGAACCTCACGACATTGAGGTCGTCAACGAACGTTTTCTCGCGACTTCGCTTGATCTCTCGGGTAGCGCCGTCACGCCCGTCCGTCTGAGCGTGCTCGGGTCCTACGATCAGGCCACCAAATTCCTTGGCGAATTGAATCGCTATCTTCTCCTGCTCTCCCTCGCCGCCATCGTTGTCGGCAGCGGATTGGTCTTCTTCATCTCGCATACCTTCACGCGTCCTCTTGCCAGCCTGGTTGCCGGAGTGCGTGCCTTGGAGCGCGGAGATTTCCATCATCCTCTCGACCCCCGTGGCGGAGACGAAGTTGCCGAGTTGACCCGCGCCTTCGATCGCATGCGCACCAGTCTCCTCAAGAGCCAGCGCGACCTGCTCGAGTCCGAACAACTTGCCACCATCGGACGCATGGCCAGTTCCATCTCCCACGACCTTCGCCACTCCCTGGCCGCTATCGTCGCCAACTCGGAATTCCTCTGCGATGCCCGTCTCACCCCAACGCAGCGCGAGGAACTCTACCAGGAAGTGCGGACCGGCGTGAACCTCATGACCGATCTCATCGATTCGCTGCTCG
Organism: Candidatus Sulfotelmatobacter sp.; assembly: GCA_030151135.1. The sequence continues at coordinate 8,085 of JASLEQ010000638.1, forward strand.
AGTTTGCCCGTACCCGCGAATCGTTGACATCTGCCTACGGCAACGTATCCGAAACCATCCAGCGCGCGGTACAGGCTGTCCGCCTTCATCCGCGCCACCACAACCGCAACATTGAAGTTCTTTGTGGGACCCAATTATCGGGCTGGTTCGATCAGCGGAAACTCGAACGCGCCCTTTACAACCTGCTTCTCAATGCCTGTGAAGCCGCGCCCCAGTTCGGCGGCCATGTCGAAGTTACCGCCTCAGAAGTTTCCGGCGACATCATCATCTCGGTAGCGGACAACGGCCCCGGTATTGCCGGTTCCATCCGCGATCGTCTGTTTCATCCCTTTGTGAGCTATGGAAAAGAGAACGGCACCGGTCTCGGTTTAGCGGTGGTCCAGAAAATCGTGCAAGACCATGGGGGCTCAATTTCGGTCGAGCGCAGTCCGCAAGAGAAAACTGTCTTCAGCATCATGCTTCCTGCGCGCGGCAAAGAAATCTCCCGCACCATCGTGACATCCGAACTCGAATTACCGGCGCTCGTGCCCTCTCAACAGAAAGCTGCCAGTCAGAATTCTCTATCGCATCCCGGGTCTTAGGCGCTTGTCCGCCACTTTCACGTGCCTGACTCTGATGCTTGCAGGAGGACGGTGTGAAAAGTTTTAGGACCTGTCGTGTTTGCAACACCCTGCTGTTCGTCATTGCGACCCTCGTCTTTCCGGCCTGCGGTGCCGCGCAAACGTCTGCCCCCGCCGACACCGCTGTCCACGAACTGCAGGACCAGGTTCGCGAACTTCGATCGCTCGTCGAACAAATGCGTTCGGAGAATCAGCAGTCGCGCGCGGAAATGGAACATCTTCGGCAGGACTTGCAGGCTACACGCTCGCTCCTCGAACACGCTGACAACATTCCCGAAAAGCCGGCGACAAGCAGCTCCACGACGGCCACCGCCGCAGCGCCAGAGAACTCTCCTCAGGCCACGCTCGAAGAACGGGTGCAGAAGCTGGAAGATAATTCTGCCCTGCTCGGAGCCAAAGTCGACGACCAGTATCAGACCAAGGTTGAGACTGCTTCGAAATACCGCGCGCGCCTCCACGGCATCATCCTGATGAATGCCTTTCGCAATCTCGGCGGTTCCGACAATCTCGACTTGCCGAACTATTCCGAGCCGCTACCCCCTTTCTTTTCGAAAGCAAATGTCGGCGCTACCTTGCGGCAATCCGAGATCGGCATAGAAGCCTTCGGCCCCACCGTCTTCGGAGCGAAAACCTCGGGCGACATTCAATTCGATTTCGCCGGAGGCTTTCCGGCTACCTCCAATGGAGTCAATTTCGGCATCCTTCGCCTCCAGACCGCCAGCATCCGCCTCGATTGGGATCACACCTCCATCGTCGGTGGGCAAGATGCTCTCTTCTTCTCGCCTCTGTCCCCCACTTCCTTCGCCTCTCTCGCGACCCCAGCCTTCTCTTTGGCTGGAAATCTCTGGGGCTGGACGCCTCAATTAAGAATCGAGCACCGGTTCTCCATCTCCGATCAGCAGAGCATCAAGATCCAGGCAGGAATTCTCGACAATCTCGACTGGGAACCGCCCTACAACTCCTTCTACCGCACTCCCCAGGCCGGAGAACTTTCCGGCCAGCCCGCCTATGCCCTCCGCACCTCCTGGTCGCGTCCCGTCCACGACCATCCCCTTGTCTTCGGAGTCGCCGGATATTACGGACGCCAGAATTGGCTCTGGGGACGTTACACTGATGCCTGGGCTGGCATGGCTGACTGGCAAATTCCGCTCCTTCCGCGACTCGCTCTCTCCGGAGAGTTCTATCGCGGCCGCGCCATTGGCGGACTCGGTGCAGGCATCGGCACATCCATCCTTTACGGCGGCAGCCCGACCAATCCATTCACCCCCATCCGCGGACTCGATTCTGCGGGCGGCTGGACGCAACTCAAACTTCAGATCACTCCAAAGCTGGAACTGAATGGTGCGGTGGCCGAAGATAACGCCTTCGCCGGCGAGGCCCGCGGCTTTGCCACCGATCAAAACAACTTCGGCTCAATTATCGGACGCAATCGCGGGGCGTTGGGGAATCTTGTCTTTCGTCCGCGTTCCGACTTGGTGCTCTCAGCCGAACTCAAGCGTTTGCGCACCTTCCCCGTTTACACCAGCAGCAGTTTCACAAATCAAGTTAATCTATCCGTGGGGATTCTGTTTTGAAGAAACGATTCATGGGGCTCGCCCTGATCGCTGCCGCCGCTCTCGTGGCCCACGCTCAGGAACCGTTGCGCGCACGCGTCGAACTCACGCGCGACGGCCATCGCGTGAAAGATGCATCTGAAGTTGTCATTTGGCTCTCGCCGCTGGGCACCCAGGTCGATCGTCCCAAACAAGATCCCGCTCACATTCCCGCGCTGGTTCAGCGCGACAAGAAATTTCACCCCGGTCTGCTCGTGATCCCCGTCGGCGGCAAAGTCGAATTCCCCAACGATGACCCCTTCTTCCACAACGTCTTCTCCCTCTACGAAGGCAAACGCTTCGATCTCGGCCTCTATGAAAGCGGCACGACGCGCTTCGTTCAATTCGATAAGCCCGGAATTTCTTTCATCTTCTGCAACATTCACTCGCAGATGAATGCCGTTGTGATTGCGCTGGCCACTCCGTACTACGGAATCTCCGACACGCACGGCGAAATCAGCATCAAAGACGTTCCGCCCGGCCGCTATCAGATGCAGATCTTCCATTCCGCCGTTCCTCCCGACAACCTGAAGACTCTTACCCGGGAAGTGACTATCGCTCCCGGACAGACAACTCTCGGCAACTTCACGCTGGCCGAGACCGATGCCGAGGTCGCCCACAAAAATAAATACGGACGCGACTACGACCGCCCCGATCCCGATAGCCCCGCATACTCCCACCCCTGAGCGTCGAACCTTCGCTCGTCACGTTGAGCAAGGATTGAGCGTCGCAAACGCCAGGCCGAACTGCTGTCGAACAT
>JASLEQ010000657.1 GCA_030151135.1 Candidatus Sulfotelmatobacter sp.
GTACGGTCGCGCAGGTCGACAAACAACAGGCTGCCGTGGTCCCGGCGCTTGTTCACCCATCCCATTAGAACTGCGCTTTTGCCTGCGTCGGACGCGCGTAGCGTCCCGCAGGTGTGGGTGCGTCGTAAATCTCCTAGGAAATCGAGCAAAGTGAGTCCTTACAGTGAAATGGCTGCAATTGTTGAGCCTATGATTATAAATGGTTTGCGAGGAATGACTCGAATCCTGTGCCGCGGAATGTGCCCTTCCGGCTATGCCAAACAACTGAGGTGCATCTACTATTAGGGGATGTCCGCTGTGGGGTCCGCCGTCGAGAATCCGCCAGCTGTGCCTGTTCCGCGGCTGTTGATCGAATTACCCTCGCGGTCCGAAGTCTTCTGGCGCAACTTCCGCGATTTCATTTCTCCTCCGAGTCTTGAGCCGCTGGAAATCACGTCAAGCCCGGCGCCTTTCTGGCCTGACGTTTTCGTCACCGGGAAAGTGCCCTGGAACCGGTTCCTGCAATCGGCTGGCTACCACGCGCTGGGAGGCGCAATCCTGATAGGACTCTCGCATCTACCTGCCATGCAGCCGACGATTGTGCGCGACCGGGCAAGTTTCGATCACGGACAGGTGATTTACTACCAAGCTTCGGAGTATCTGCCGCCGATCGATACGCGGTCACGCGCGTCTGCCCGTCCCAGCAAAGCCGACCCGGCATTCTCTCCGCAACCCATTATCTCCGTGCCGCGTGAAAGCGATAACCGATCGCAAACCATCGTTGCGCCGCCGAAAGTTAAGCTGAAACGTGATGTCGCCATGCCCAACATCGTGGCATGGTCCGATCGTCAACCGAAACCGCGGCTGGCGATCCCGGACGCCCCGCTGATTCCTGCGGCCGAAATTCGACGCATGACGCCAGACGTCAGCAAATCCGTAGTGACGCCGCCGCCCGATGCCACCCAGCTTCACCGCCGGCGGTCGTCCCCTGATCTGCAGAATTCCGTCGTAGCGCCTCCACCGGATGTACGCTCGTCTAACATGCATGCCGCGATCGCGGGCCTTCAGCCTGAGTTGATCGCCCCTCCACCCTCGCTCAATACGGCCTCGATGCGGAGGACTGTAGACATCAACATCGCTCCCAGCAATGTGATCGCTCCGGCGCCACAGCTTCCGGTGGAGGCACAGAGAACGGCGTCGGGAGGAAATCTGTCGGCGCGAGTCGTGCCGCAGGTGGTGCCTCCCCCGCCATCCCTTTCCGGCTCTTCAGCAAGCAGAGTTGCTGGCGGGTCTCGCGGAAACCTGATCGCGCTCAACCTGCATCCTGCCGTTAACGCGCCGCCAGATGCTCCAGGCGGCAATCGCAGGGGAACATTCGCAGCAACTTCTGCTGGACGCAGCGGCGCATCCGGCGATCCCGGCTCGGCGATCACAAGCGCTGCGAAAACTAATTCTGCCGGAAGTGGCGCATCGAAGGCGAATACAGGAGATCTTCCTGCGGGACTTTACGTCGGGAATGCCGCGCCGCCTACCGCAAACATCACCGGCAAGCCTGCTGCGAGACCTCCGGTGAACACCATCAACCCAAATTTGATTGCCACCATGCATCCGCCACGCGTCGGGTCGAGGGCGCCGCTTCAGCCCGCGGATGCCAGCAGGCTCACAGAACCGGAGCGCGCCGTTTTCGGCAGCCGGCGTTTTTACTCGGTCAATCTGAACATGCCAAATCTGAATTCCGGAGGAGGCAGTTGGGTGATCCGCTTTGCCGAGCTTAAACATGAGTCCGGCTCGCGAGATGCGAGCACACCTGCGGCCGATCTTGCGGAGCCGATGGCCATTCGTAAAGTCGATCCCGCCTACCCGCTGCAACTGATGCGCGAAAATGTACACGGCACAGTAATCCTCTATGCGGTGATTCACGCCGACGGGACGGTTGGAAATGTAAGGGTGTTACGAAGCGTTGATGACCGCCTCGATCGATTTGCGAGTGAAGCTGTCGCGCAATGGAAGTTCGATCCGGCTACGAAAAATGGAAGCCCGGTCGATGTTGAGGCGACTTTCCAGATTCCATTCAGGCCGACGCGCGTGGGCGCGTCTTTCTAGTGGCCGGCGCCTTTTTTCTTTTCCAGGGCCGAATAAATCATCTGGTCGGTACAAACTTCGTAGTAGGAACGATCAGTCCATCCCTTTACCGAGAAGTCGCTTGCCTCGATGCGCGGAATGCGGCTCTCGCGAACCACGATCTTGCGGAATATGTCGCGATCGACCGGGACCATCGCGCTGAAGAGTTTGTATTCTCCTTTGTCAGATGAGGCGAGCGACGCAGGCAATCTCACTTTCAGCGGCTCCAGCGTGATCTCCTGCTGCATCTTACGGAACGCCGCTTCGTTCATGCGAATGCCACCCAGATTGAAGTTGAGAATCACATCCTCGGGATTGCCATCTTCATCCAGTTCGGCCGATTGAAACGCATACACGTGAAACGGTCCGGCTTGCGGCTCCATAATTTTGCGCACGCGCTTGTTGCAGGAAGAGAGCCGGTCGCTCTCGTTCAGCGCTTCGGAGATCATGATCTGATGTTCGCCATCCATCAAGTAGAGCGGCGCCGATTCTTGCAAGGTGATCCCCAAACCTAGTTCTAATTGCGGCATACTCGAGCGCTGCATCAGTTCGTTGTATCCACGGACGATCTCAATGATCTCGCGCGCAAGTACGCACATTCGGCTAACGGCCAAGCCCGGCTCACCCTCTCGTTCGAGAATCGCGAGAATGATGGCATCGCCCTCGAGAAAAACTTTTTGCGCGCCGTATTTTTCAAGCAGTTTGTTGACCGGTTCGTAAAAGTTCAGGCTGAAGTATGATGCCGGGTTCAATCCCTTGTCCATCATCGTGCGCGTGAGCCGCGTCGAGTCGCGCACGTCCGCCTTCAAGACCACATGCCGGAGGACACGGTCAGACGTGCTCTCGTTTTGCTCCTCCGGAAGCAGGAACTCGTACAGCGTGCCGTTGACACGCGACAGCTCCTGCAACTTCTCGTTGCCGACCAGGTTCACTGAATCGAGCGCGGAATTGAGGACCTCGAGCCGTCGCAGGTCGCGGTGATAATGAAAGAAGTCGGCCAGAAAGCGCGCCGCAACTTTAGAACGCTCTGCCCCGCGGCAACTCGCGACCTTTGAGACTGCGGAATACAAGCTGTTTGGTGAAAGCTTGCCGCCCTCCTGTATCATGCGGTCCACACGATCGCAATCGGTGCGGTCGATGAGGGCATTCTTCAACTGTTGCGGGTTGATAGTTGGCGCGTACTCGCTTAGCAGCGGAACAACGTAATAAGACGCGATTACGTTCTCCATCACGCGCTCGTCTTCGAGCAGGCGCACCCAATTGGCCAGACGTTCCTGCTGCGCCATCCCCTCATCCGAATCCTCGGGAGTACCTGTTCCCACCAGCTGACGTGCGTTGTCGGGAACATTCATCCACGCATCGATAGCCTCGGCGGTAGTTCCCTCGCCATACAAAGAGCGCAAAAACGCCGAGATGATTTCCCGGATGCGTCCGTAGCGGTCGGGATCGCGGTCCCAATTGCCGAGCATCACATAATGCTCCGCGCAAAGGTAGTCATCGCGGCCGTCTTCGGAGAACAGCAACCGATTCATGAACAGCGGATAGGTGAAATAACTTCCGCCGGTAGTCTCCTCGCCGAATAGCGAACGACGAGTGCGGGCGAGCGTGCTTTTCTCGACTTCGCGCAAGGTCTCGAAAATCTCCTGCCCGGTCTTCCGCAGGATGATCTTCTTGCGAACCTGGAAGGCGGCAATCTTTTCGCGATACTCATGCGCCTTGCCCATGCGCGTGTTGTCGTAATTCTTGAGCAGTACGCGGCCGCGCTCCACGACCTGCGCGAATTGCGCATTCATCTCGGAGCGCAGAAATTTGGTGACGGCAAGCCGTGCCAGCAGATCTACCGAGAGCTTGAACTCCTTCTTGGCGCGGTTCAATGAACCCACCTGCAAGTCGGTAAGCGCCGACTTCCATTCCGCGGGATCAAGCTTCTGCCGAGTAGGCTTTCCCGCCTGCTGCCGCATCCAGGAAGGGGCTTGACTCGACTGCGGCGCCTCGGCCCCAAGAAGGCCATCGACCTCACCGTGCCGGGCTACCAGACGCGCGACCTGCGCGCGCGCCAGTTCAACAAATTTCGGGCTCAGCACGACATCATGTCGCAGATTGTCGACGCCAACGCTTAGTCCCTCAAGGGAGACAAAGGGCGTCGAAGCGGACAGATTCGGAAGCGCCGGCTTTTCCGGCGACCCGCCGAGGCGAAAGATAGGTATCCGAGGCATCCTTGACAGGAATCGATTCGGAAGTTGCTGATTACAAAACTAAATATCGAGGCTAACAGGCGGGGAAAGGAGGGGAAAGTTACCTAGGTTACTGGCTGAAGACCGTTCTCCAGCGATGGGCATCAGGCACTGGAACAAGAAATGGCAATGTTGGTTTGCTCGACAATAACTGGTTCACCCAGGGCATTAACGGCGATCCAACAGCAGCACCGGCGGGAATGCACGAAGACACGCCCAGAGCCACTTCGCGGATTATAGGTCCCCAATCCGTGCGGCGGGAAAATTTCACTTCCACGGTCTTTACAGCTGGATTGGATCCCGGCTGCGGTCTGTATCTCTTTGTCGCTGCAGCCTTAACCGCTCGGCTTCGTAACGGCCCATTCCCTGTCCAAACCTGCACGGCACGGACCCTGTCTGATTTGTCCAGATATAGATCGATCAGAAATGTACGGCTATTCGCTTCAGGATGCGCTGTTTCTGCGGCCAACGAGGCCTCGTCAATCGACTACAACAACATTGGGGTGCCGTACAGACCGATAGGAAAATGATAGCTTACTGCGCTTGTTGTCCTGCTGCTTGAAGTATACCCTCGCACTCTTCGAAAGGCATGGTATCGATTTCCCATGGACCACATTCATGGGTGCCGGGAATGCGGGGGTCCGAACCACCCCACATCCTGCCGTCGTAAATGTCGCTGCTGTCGCACGCCTTACCACTCCGGTCGAAACGCATCCGATGGTATTGGCTCGTTAGAACTTCGACATGCCAAGGGGTGATCCGTTCAACGGTTGCCCAATCGATATAAATCCCACTGATTAAGTGGACTTTCTGACCGAGCACCAAATTGATCCGGTGGGGGTCATCGATGGTCTCTGGTGGTTGCTCGTGAGAAAGCAATTCGTTGAAGAATTCTCTCCACCACCGCACGAATTTTTGCCATTTCACGGTGAA
>JASLEQ010000715.1 GCA_030151135.1 Candidatus Sulfotelmatobacter sp.
TATTGCGGATGTGCTTTTAGTTGATCGATTACGAACGGACACTGGGGGATGACTTTTAACTTTTTCTGTTCGATCAACTGAAGCACGCCTTGCACCAATTTCGTGCCCACTCCTTTACCCCTTAGCGCGGATGGAACCTCGGTGTGAATGAGACGATACGATCCCGATGATTTCTCGTAGGAAAGGAAAGCCGTTTCCCCGGCTTCATGGAGTTCGAACCGATGAAGGGCAGAATTCTCGAGAATTTCTGATTGAGGCATGTGAACTCAGCCGGGTGAAGAAATGATTTCTCCGATTATAGCCAGATTGCGGGGCCGGAAAAACTGCAACACGAAGATTCAGAAATCAGAAAGAGGGATCGCAGGGAATTGTTCATTCATAGCGCAGGCTTTCGACAGGGTCGAGTTGCGACGCTCGCGAAGCCGGAATTGTGCCAAATAGAATACCGACCCCGGAGGAAACCACAATCGCGATGATTGCGGACAAGCCGGAGATTGGCAAACGATAGTCGGTGATGAAGCGGACAGAATAGGGAAGGGCCAAGCCAGCGAAGATACCGGCGATCCCGCCGGTCAATGCAATCAAAATCGCTTCGGCAAGAAACTGAAAGCGAATCTCGCGGTTGGTAGCGCCAATCGCTTTCCGGATTCCGATTTCACGGATCCGCGAAGTCACCGTGGCCAACATGATATTCATGATCCCAATCCCGCTCACAAGCAGGGTCACGAATGCAACAAGCATGAGAACAATGGTCAGAATGTCTGCAATCCTCCCTGCCACATTTAGAAGTTGCGTGAGATTTTCCACGTTGTAGACGGATTCAGAACGATGGCGCGACTGCAACACTCGTTTGATTTCGGCCGTCGCGGGTATTACGTCTTGGGCGGTCGCGACCGAGAAGTACGCCTCGTGGATATCGCTTGTTGCATTGAAGAAACGGCTGACCGAGTATGGAATCAGCATCGTGTTCTCTTGAATTTCCGACTGTCCGAAGGTGTCCACGCTTTCCTTGAAAACTCCGACAATCGTAAACGGAAGGCCACCGGTCAATCCGATGACTTGGCCTACTGCTGCCGTCGGCGAACCATACAGTTTTTGAGCAAGAGTCTCGGTAATCACACCCACTTTGCTGCGGTTCGAAGAGTCTTGTCGATCGAAAAACCGTCCTGCCAGGACCTTGAGGTTGCGCACGCGAAGGTATTCTGCATCAACACCGAGTACTAGAATGTCACTCTGCTTTCCCGCTCCGACGCTGATCCGGTCTTCCAGGGGCACTGTCGGAGAAGCGGCAACGACACTTGAAACCTGTTCTCGCACGGCCTGGACATCATCGATGGTCATGGGATCGGCAGTGGCGTCGATGCGGTCTCCTCCGCCTTGGTAGTAGGCATGAACCATGTTTGTGCCGATGGACTGCAACTGGCGCAGGATGTATTGCTTCCCGGTCAATCCAATCGTTGCAACCAGAATCACCGAGGCCGTCCCAACGGCCATTGCAAGGGAAGTGAGCATGAACTGAAGCTTGTTGCTGCTGAAGGCCTCGTAGGCGAAACTCAGAATCTCCCGTACTCCGATAGTGAGACGTTGCGGAATGACGGTTGACGACGTCGCGGTGGGCATCTGTCCTGCTTCGAATATTAGACCTCTAGGCTGGAGCTGGCAAACTCGGAATTCTCCAAAACCCCACAGTTTTGTGCTTCCAGCGATTGTTTCTCCATTCACTTTTCGGGCTCAGCCCTTATACTGTGCTGGGGCAGTGCGAGCTTCGGATGTCCCAGATTCGAAACTCAGTGAAAAATCTACCGTTTGAGAAGTACAAGACAGCAGTCTTTCTATTCCTTTTGACATGCGGAGCTTTGCTCGTTCACGGCTATCATCCATATGCCGAGGATGCAGAGATCTATCTTCCAGGTGTGGAACGATTGCTCGACCATCGCCTGTTTCCAGTTGGCCAGGAGTTCTTTCAGTCGCACGCTCGCACCACTCTATTTCCGAACTTGCTGGCAGAATTTTTGCGGGTCACCCACTTGCCTCTCGAGGCCGGACTGTTCCTGTGGCATGTGGCCTCGATCTTCTTCTTGCTCTTGGCATGTTGGCAACTGGCGAGCTTACTCTTCCCGGCTGAAAGGGCTCGATGGGGCGCTGTCTGCCTCATTGCCGCGCTGCTGACCATTCCCGTGTCAGGTACTGCGTTGTACGTCATGGACCAGTATCTGAATCCACGCAATTTGGCGGTGTTCGCTGGCGTGTTCTCGGTTTCATGCGCCCTGAAGAGGCAATACGGGTGGGCCCTTTTCTGGACCGTTTGTGCTGCCTCTGTGCACCGCCTCATGTGGGTGTTCCCCTTCTCATTTTGTGTTCTATGGCTCGTGGTTGAAAGATTCGAAGCTAGGTTCAGGTATGACCTCGCACGAAAAGCGGTGGCAGCATCGGCGGGTTTGGGATTATGGATCCCATTCGCGACTGATGGTTCTGCCCAATATCATGAAGCCGCGCGGTTGCACGCCTGCCATTACATTCAAAATTGGGAGTGGTATGAATGGCTCGGACTCTTGGCCCCGCTGGTCTTATTTTGGTGGTTTGAACGTATCGCGCGGACCCGGCAATGGCTTCTGCTGGCTCGGGTATGTCGCGCATTCCTCATGTATGGATTGGTTTACATCGGGGTGGCTTTGGTTTTGGATCTTCCGCCCCGCTTTGAAAGGCTGGCGAGAGTGCAGCCGTTGCGCAGTTTACAGTTGGAGTACATTTTTCTATTTCTCTGTGTAGGTGGCTTGCTCGCGGAATATGTTCTGAAAGGGCGCACCTGGCGGTGGATCGCGGTGTTCTTGCCGTTGTGCGTGGGAATGTTCGCGGCTCAAAGGATGCTGTTTCCGCTCAGCGCTCACGTAGAATGGCCCGGTCGCGCTCCAAAAAACCCTTGGGCTCGGGCTTTTGTCTGGATCAAAGAAAATACGCCTACGGATGCCGTCTTTGCGTTGGATCCCGGGTTCATGCATATAGCTGGAGAGGACGAGATTGGTTTTCGCTGCCTGGCGCAGAGAAGCCGTCTGGCGGATGCCATCAAAGACAACGGTGTCGTGAGTATGTTCCCGGAACTCTCCCAGGAATGGTGGGCACAAGTACAAGCGGAGACGCCGTGGCGAAGTTTCCGCTCAGAGGACTACGCGCGATTGAATCGAACGTACGGCGTCGGATGGGTAGTGCTGCAAGTGCCGACCGTAGCAAAAATCGATTGCCCGTACAACAACGAAACCATTGCGGTATGCCGATTGCAGTGAAATAAGACTTTTCGATGTTGACCTTGTGGCTATCGAACCTAGGGCTCGACGCGTCCGCAGGCGAGCCACAATTCCAGATCCGGTTTTGGAGCAAATTGGTTTCCTGCCTTTCCGTTTAGCCGCGGCAGTTGGTAAGATTACCAATCGGTTGGGGTGCGTTTTCAGGAGTGACAGGATTTCAGAATCCATCATGCAAAAGTTACCGGTGTGTGCGTTGT
>JASLEQ010000530.1 GCA_030151135.1 Candidatus Sulfotelmatobacter sp.
TCTAAAGTGGGGTACGCGCCTGCAGCCAAACAGATCGGTTCTCGCCTGATCCATGCAGGCTTTGTCGTCAAAGCCATGGCCGCCGAGAATCGCTTTTATGTTGACGCACTCGGTTTTCGCCTGTACTGGTACGGCGGCTTCAAAGATGATGGCACCGACTGGTACGAACTGCAGGTACCGGACGGGCCCGATTGGATCGAATACATGCTCAACATTCCCGCAGACGCCGACCACAAGGAACTCGGTGTACAAAATCATTTCTCGTTCGGTGTCAAAGATGTTAACGCTGCAGCTGCAGAGCTTCGCGCGAGAGGATGGCGAACATTCGATGGGCCGGAGGTCGGCCGTGACGGGAAAGATAGTCTGGACGCTTATGATCCCGACGGCACGCGAGTAGAAATCATGGAGTTCAAACCCGTGCAGAAGCCATGCTGCCACCCATATACCGCGGACCATCCTAATCCGTGATCAATCCCGTCAAATATCAAAGGCACGGATCTCCTGAAACTCGTATTTGAGGCTAGTGTGCCGCCTCCTCGTCCTTTCCGTGCCCGGCGCGCAACCTACGTCGTCGGTCTGCATCGGAGAGCACGACGCTTAATGTACGGATCGGTGCTGCACAGGCCTAGGCGCACTAAGTTCAATGCCATGGATGGAACGGGAGAAGAAAGCCTACCATGCAAGCAATGCGTACCAGATCGCCGAGGTTTATGCCTTCAGGAACAAGATCGAACTCAATCAGGCGGTCGTATACACCGAACGGCTCACCGACACAGTGCAAAACACCGGCGAATCTACTGTCCCCTCAAGGCCTGGATTCGGCGATAGTCCTCCATCTCGCGGCTGGCCAGGGCAGACTTGCCCTGCTTCCTATGGATTGAGGCGAGAAGAAAATCCGCCTGTGCGGCGAGTGGAGTATTTTGCTCGATCTTAAGCACGCTGGTAAGAGCCTGCTCGGCTGCGCTCGCATCGCTGGCCGCCAACGCGTGTCCCATCGCATAGAGTGTTTCCGGCATGTTAGGACGAAGTGAATCGGAGCGCCGCAGTTCGGCTGCTGCCTCTTTCATTTTTCCCTCCTGCATGAGCGCGTCACCCAGTCGAAATGCAGTCTCCGCGCTGCCCGGTTGCAACTTCGCCTCGGCGCGAAACTGCTCTTCTGCCTGCGGCCACTCGGCGCGTCCCGCATAGATTTCCCCGAGCTCGAGATGAAGACCCGGCAAATCCGGCCGCATTCCGATTGCTTGCTCGTACTCTTTCACCGCCTCGGGAACCATCTTCATCTGGTAGTAGCCCTGCCCGCGACTCTGGTGCGCTCGTGCAGAATTTGGAAATGCAGAAAGCAGCTTTTCGGTCGATTGGGCACCCGCAGAGGTTTCGGCACGGCTCAGATAAAAAAGCAGGTCAGGATTGTCGGGGTCGTTTTCCAACGCGGACTGCAGATTAACCACCGCCTTGCCAGGCTCGTCATTCTCCAGTTGTGCGATTCCCAACGCACCCGGATCACGAGCAATCTCAAGATGAGGAATTGCCTCAGCCGCATAGCCCTCCGCCAACAGCGCGTAACCCAACAACTGTTGCGTGGGAAGCGAGTCAGGACTCAGCTCGGCGGCACGCTTCAACGGTGCAATAGCCTCAGCAGCATCATGTTTCTTCATGTAGGCGTCGCCGGTGCGGAGAAAAACTTCCGACGAAGACGGATCCAATTGCGCAGCTTTATGGAATTCGACCAAGGCACGCTCAAGATCATTGCGATTTTCTGCGTCGATGCCCGACTGTAGCAATGCCTTGACTTGATCTGCCGCTTGAGGCCCGGGGGCCTGCGGTTCCAGCCACAAATGCAGGAATAGGATTGCCGCGATCATTTCCTCTCAGGCTCCTTAATGGTAAGAAACTGATCTCCCGGAACATCCCGCAGGGTTTGACGAATTCCCGACGGCCAGCGGATTTCAATCTCTGCCTTGCGATTATCCCCCAAGCCGAAATGCAGTCGTTTGTCGCTCGAGGAAAGGTAACTTCCCGAGGCGCTCGCGAACCTCACTTGACCGTTGACCTGAACCCGGGCCCCATATCCGTCGCGGTTGCTGCTCGTCCCGCGGAGGGTAATGCTCAGCCAGTGCGATTTTCCGCCCCGATTCAAATAGTATTGTGGTTCGTCACCGAGTGAAGTCGTCACTGCGTCGATCCAGCCGTCATTATTTAAATCCCCAAACGCGGCGCCCCGTCCGGCTACTGGCTGACTTGGCCCAACATTCCCTCTTTCAAAATGGCCGCGGTTGTTCACTGCCAGCAAAGGAAGATCGCGATACCGAAGAGAGTTGTCGTAGGCGTGCACATTATCGAAAACATGGCCCTGCACAATGAATGCATCTTTCCAGCCGTCGTTGTCAAAATCCTCGAGACCAACTCCCCAACCCGACGAGGTTTCAGAGAGAGCGCCGAATCCCGTCTCCAATTCCTGTGCGCTAAATGATTTGTTCCCGTCATTGTGAAACAAGACGTACGGCTCGTGTGGTAATTGAGTGATCAGCAGGTCAGGGAGTCCGTCGTTATCGTAGTCCTGAAAGACCACCCCCATTCCCGAGGGCATTTTCCCGGCATTGTTCAGGGCCGCGCCCGAGTCGAGAGCAACTTCACTGAATGTGCCGTTTCCATTGTTGTGAAAAAGAAACTGCTCCAGCGCGTCGTTCGTGACAAAGATATCGGTGAAGCCATCGCCGTCATAGTCGGCAAATGCGACGCCCAATCCACGCCCTTTCTTCGCAGCGATCCCGGAAGCCACACTTACATCCTGAAAAGTGCCGTCTCCATGGTTGTGATAAAGAATGTTCGTTGTGGGGCCGAATTCACCCGGAGGGCAATACATGGGCTCATCGACCCGGCCGCAGGTCTTGCTCGTTTCCGGAGTCCAGTCGAGATAGCGGGTCACGAGCAGGTCCAGCTTTCCATCGTTGTCGTAGTCAAAAAATCCTGCAGATACCGACCATCCGCTCGCAGCTACTCCCGCCTTCGCCGTAACATCGGAAAAGCTGCCGTCGCCGTTATTGTGGTAGAGAATATTCTTCCCGAAGTTGGTGACGTAGATGTCAGGAAAACCATCGTTATCATAGTCGCCGACGGCAACTCCCATTCCGTAGTTTGTATCCCCCGCATGCTGCAGGCCGGCTTGCACGGTAACGTCGGTGAAGCTGCCGTCTTTATTTTGTCGGTAGAGACGGTTCCAGTATGCAGGGTTGTCGCGCTCGAAGTGAGCCGGACTGCGTAGTGGATTCGGAATGTGGCCCGCATTTACTAGAAAAATATCGAGCAGACCATCGTTGTTGTAGTCGAGCAGGGCCACGCCGCCAGGCATGGTCTCAATCAAATACTTACGCGGGGTTGGAGAATTATGCAGTACGAAATCCACACCATGCAGCGGCGTGAGTTGGAACTGCGGGGCGCGAGTTACAAGTTGGCCAAAGACAGGAAGAGCCGCCAGCGCGAGCAGGATACCGCGTTTGCGAACGAGATTCTGCACTCCGCCTACGGCTCTGCCGCCGTCCTCACTTCCGTGCTCGCCCGCGGCTGCGTTTCACTGATGCCCGCAATGTGCGCGAGCGCCGTGTTAATCACCGAGTTGTAGTGTACTAGCTTCTCCTGCCGATGATCGGACGCGGATTCGCTTGACGTTGTGGCAAACGCTGGCGAAGACTCGGTTGCATGCAGCGCCTCGATCGACTCCGGCAAAGCAGCGAGTTTCTTTTGAAACCCACTGATTTCATCGAGCGCTGTATTGGGAAAGTAACCGATGCGGTCGCCGGTTTGCATCGCACCGACCAGTCCGTCTGGAGACCATGCGACGGGCCAATTGGCATTCAGCATGTCATAGGTCTCGCGCAACCGCGCGAGCTTCCCCGAGAACCCATCAAGAAGCGAGCGATTGCGAGCCATCTCCAGCTGAGTGCGTATCGAAATCTTCAGCGGGCGGTTCACGGAAACGCGCGGAGTCGTCACAATCGTCGTCAGCGTATCGCCCTCAAAGCGCCAGCCGATTGTGCCCTTTCGCCTTGCGAAAGGCAAAGGCTCACCGTTTATGCTCACGGTTGAAGGAGGCCAACTCCCAGGAAGTCTCAGTTCATAAGCTCGGTCGGACGGCATTCCTGGGTAGCGGCCTTCGACGGGCGCAACACTGACATTCAGCAAGGTCCCATCGCCGTTTAACGATGCGCGAATCGGGGTCCATGCGCTCTCTCCGTGCTCGTATCCCGGCGTATCCCCGGCGTCTTCATACAGACGATAGGTCGAGACCTGTCCATCGTTCATGGGAAACACGCTCAAAATCAGCGGCTCTGTCGACGTCTTAGGAACATGCGTCGACCCTTGCATCGGGATGATGCTACCCGCCTTCACGTATACGGGAATCTGGCTGAGAGAGAAACTGCGCACCAACGTTGCGGGGCCTTGCAGACGCGCCCCGGTATCCCACTCGACCCAGTCTCCCGGAGGAAGCCACACGGTTGTCTGGGCAAGTTGGGAGTCTTTTGCCACCGGTTGCGTTATCGGATCGGCGAGGATGCTGTCACCGAACATGTATTCGTTCTTGGCCTCGTACGCCTCGCTGGCCTCTGGCCAGTCATAGTAGAGTGGCCGCAAAAATCCAACACCCGTATCATGCGTCTTTCTGGCTTCGGTGTAGATGTAGGGCTCGATCGTATCGCGACGTACGAAACATTGCCTCATCAGGTCTGAATAGGGCTCGGGATACGCCCAGATGCGCCTCTCTGCTTCCGGATTCTTCGTGGTGTGAGTCCGCAGAATTGGGCTGAAAATTCCCCACTGGATCCACCGCAGGTAAAGTTCGGGTTCGATGGCACCCGGCTGGTGGCCGCCAATGTCATGGCTCCAATACGCATACCCGACGTTCGCTGCCGTGGCCGTGAAGTAGGGTTGAAAGGCCAGCGAGTCCCAGACGGAAATGGTGTCACCCGAAAATCCGATCTGGTAACGATGGTTGCCCAATCCGCCCCACCGATGAAACAGGCGTGCGCGTTTGTTTTCGCGTTCCTTGTCGGTGAAAAACACATAGTTCAACCAAAAGGTGGGATTGACTCCGGCGAGTTTCGTGGCATCTTCCTGCTGCCAGTCCAGCCAGAAAAAATCGATCCCCTGATGTTCGAGAGGATGAATCACATACTTCAAATAATTCGCGGCAAATTTCTTGTCTGTGATATCGAAAGGCACATATTGCTTGCTCGCGGGATTGATCCCCATCGAGCGTGCCATTGCAGGATAGCTGTCCTCCCATGGCTGAATGCCAGACGCTGGATGAATATTCAGCGTGGTCTTGAGCCCTTGTTCGTGAACACTCGATAAAAAACTTGCCGGATCGGGGAACAATAGCTTGTTCCAGGAATAACCAGTCCATCCCAGACGGTGACCCGACGCGTCCATCTGGTTGTTGCCGACTACTTCATTGAAGGTCGGGTGCCAGTCGATATCCATTACTAGCACGCTTAGCGGAATATCATGCGTCTGGAATTGCTCAAGTAGTTGTTCGAATTCCTGATCGCTGTAAGACCAGTAGCGCGACCACCAGGCGCCGAACGCGAACCGTGGTGGCAGCGGGATCTTACCTGCGACCCGCGTGAAGTCGTGAAGGGCGCCTTTGTAGTCGTGCCCGTATCCAAAAAAATACCAGTCCTGCCGCTCGCCCGCGGGACGCAGCATCACCCAAGGCCACACACTTTGTTCACCCTCGCTAAAGCTGAAATCAGCTGAATCGAAAAGTGGACGTGCACTGTCGTCCACCAGTGTCCAGCCGTCTCGGGAGATCAAGCCGGGCTCGAGCCGCACTCCACCCCGTGCGGTATCAAGCGTACGTGTGGTCCCCAACAGATTGCCCGTGTCTTGCATGCCCGGGTTCCACGTGACTTCTTTCCCGTTGAGGCTGAACGAAACAGTAAGGTCTTCGGGCGTGAACTTTCCATCGGTATCGCCGGGATTGTAGGTCAGCGTCAATGCACTGGTCTTCAGCATCACGCGGTTACCGGGTCCGACCTGCCGCGTGAATTGCGGAACCGGAAGCGAACGGTTTACGAATGCGAAAGACGCATGATCTTCAAACTTCCTGTCCTTAGCCCACTCCAGTCGGATGAGCTGAGGAGTGAGAACCGTGAAACGCGCTGCGCCCGCGAGTACAACCGCGCGAGCATCGGCGACCGGATTGTAGTTCTCGGAGGCATTTGCCGCATTCACAAGCGGGCTTCGCAACAGAATGCCCAAGATAAACAGGAATTGGAGCGAGACAATGCCGCGGAGTAGATTTCTCATTTGCATGATACCCGGGATCGGAACACGATTATGCTGTCTCTTCAGCCGTGCCAGGCGGATTCATCCGCCTGGCATCACTGAGTGGTTGGGCTGGCTAGCTACCTTGGGGGGTTACCAGTAAAATTTCCCGCCGAACTGGACGCTCCTTGCGGGATATGCCGAGGTGATGGTTCCGAAATTGCTGTCGCCTAGGTTGGTATCCGGCTCGAAGAAGTTCGGATGATTGAACGCGTTGAACATTTCGAAGCGGAACTGCAGTCTTCTCGCCTCGCCCAGACTCCACCATTTTTCGATGCCCATGTCGTAGTTGAAGAATCTCGGCGCCCTCAGATTTGACAGGAACCGCGGAGCATCGCCAAATGTATAGGCCGCAGGCTGCGCAAATGCTGCTGGATTGATCCAATGTGTGATCGATTGGTCCTGGGGAACTGGATTGACCCCTGGGACAAGATCGGGTCGTTGATTGAATCCGAATCCGCCAGTATTGTTTGTCGCCGCGTTAATCGACAGCGGCAATCCTGATTTTGCAGTTAGAATCCCGCTCCACTGCCATCCACCAAGAACGGCATTCACCGGGCGACTCCATCCGCCTCCGATCAACTTGCCGGTGCCGAATGGAAGTTCGTAGTTGTAGTTGACCACCAGGCTATGCGGTGTGTCGGTCACGTCCACCGAGCGCTCCGCAGCCAGATCGTAGGAGTTCCGCACTGAGCTTCCGCTGCCGGGGAAAGCCCATCCGGCGGCGCCCTGCACGTCGTCCATGAATCTGGAGTAAGTGTAGGACACGTTCAGATCCAGTCCAGAATGCCAACGGTGCGTGTAAGTCGCCTGGAGTGCGTTGTAGGTCGAGCCCCCTACCGCAGGCGGCGCCTCTGTCACGCTGCAATATTCTGGGAAACGGCGCAGCAACTGGCCCCTGGCGACTGTCGGTTGATCCAGGCCGCAGCCGCTCGAAGTTATGTGACCGAAGAATGGATTGGCTACCTGATCGAGCAACTTGCTGCCAAGACTGAGATCGGACGCCGGAATCTCATCCCACTCCAGATATTGTGACAATACGTGGACGCCATGGTTTCCAACATAACTGATGTCGATCAGGTCGTTGTTCGAAAGCGAGTATTGAGCACCTGCCATCCACTGCTGCACATAGGCAGACGGCCGGACATTATTCACCACTGGATTCAACCCGAAACCAACATCGGTCAAGCCTCCCAGTGAATTCCCCGTTGCCGGAACTTGGCCGTTCGGGAACGCACTTTGGCACGGTGTCGACGTCCCGCCACTGCTGCAGTTCAGGGCTGCGTTTCCACTCAGAGTGGTAAATGGATTGAGTCCACTGTTGAGGCTTGTGACCCACGGCGTTCCCTGCGAATAGCCGATGTTGGGACCTTGACCGTAGTAGTTCGGTACAAAAAAGACTCCGTATCCAGCGCGCAATACCAGCTTGTCTCGAAGCCTGTACGCTGCACCGATTCTTGGGGCAAAGTTCTTGTGCTGGGTGTCGTAAAGTCCACGGTTATTCCCGCTGTTGAATACAAGCTCGCCCGGATAATTTGTGCCGACTGCGGTGCTGATCGGATTGATCGCGTTGAAGTCGAAGTATTCCTGCGCATTATTTCTTTCAGTTGGAGCGGTCTGGATCTCATAGCGCAAACCGAGGTTGACTGTGAGCTTTGGAGCGACTTTCCAGTCATCTTGCAGGTACCAGCCAAGCAGGTTCTTATCGGTCGCGGGGAATTTGTTATATCCGGTCTGGTCGGTCCCGCTGCCTACACCCATCAGAAATGAGGCGAAACCATCGCCCGTTCCGGCGGTTGCATTCTGGGGATCAGGTCCAGCCGTTGACGTCGTCTGGAACTGCAGAACCGTGTTGGCGTAGTGGCCTCCGTCGATACGGGCCCAAACGTCCATGAATCCGAATGACAGTTGATGCTTGCCGTGAACTTTGGTGAAGTCCACAGAGCCTGTCCACATGGTTTGTGGAACCATGTAGTTGTCTAGTCCGGCTTGTGCTCCTAACGGTGCATAGCTCTGCGGTTGAAATTCTGGGAAGCTCGGAGCAATTCCATCAAGAAACGATGGCAAGCCCAGCGCCGAAGCCTTGTACCCAAAACTCTGCGTCACCGATTGCTCGACGTGGCGGTTCACGCCGAGATTCGCGTTCATCGTCAATGTCGGATTGAAAATATGGGTGTATCCGACATCCACGCTGTAGCGATTGTTGGGTGCAACCACGCCCGGTCCCGCTGGATCGGAAGCTCCATAGTATGTCGGAAAGTTGATTTTCTGTTCGTACTTCTGCGACCAGCGGCCGAACAGCCGGTCATTCATCGATAAGTTGTAGTCGATACGGCCGGAATACTCATTAGAGTGCGCTGCGGCCGAGGATGCCGCTGTAAAGTTGTTGATCAGGGCGGATGTTGTCGGACCCGGCCAATAATTGCCGCCCGCAACATTGCTGGCGATCGAATCCATCAGGCTCGTGGGAATCACGTTCGTGACGCCTAAACCTGTCGATATATTCCCGGAAACAGGATCCCGGATGTATTCGGTAGTCGCTCCCGCTGGACAAGTGACGCTTCTGCCGGTTACGCTGTCGGCTCCTCCGCAGGTGACCTGACGCGTACTGAATGGGTTATAAATTTCGCCGCTATAAATCGGCCGTCCAAGGTAATCGCTTCCGGTCTGGGCCCCAAGCAAAGCCGCGAAGTTCCCCGTCCGTTCATTGCTCGTCGGCATTGTGGCCAGAAAGGTAGCTGGTGTTGCCTGCCGCAGACCTTCGTAGTACGCGAAAAAGTAAAGCTTGTTCTTGATGATGGCGCCGCCGACGGTAGCCCCGAACTGGTCTCGATGAAATGCCGGCTGGTTCTGATTATTGAAGTAGTATCGGGCGTCATACGCGCTGTTCCGGTAAAATTCCCACGCGTCGCCATGAAGCTGATTCGTCCCCGATTTGGTAACGACGTTAATGACGTTGCCGCTGCTCCAACCGTATTGCGCGGTAAATGCATTGGTCTGGATTTTGAATTCCTGGACGGCATCCACCGAGGGCACGTAGAGCACTCCGCCCCAGTCCACTCGCGTGTCCCAGGTACCATCGAGCAGGTACTGCGCCGTCCCGAAGAATGTGCCGCCAAAGTTGAGAAACGACACATCCTGATCGGCGCTGCCTGA
The DNA here is from genome assembly GCA_030151135.1 of Candidatus Sulfotelmatobacter sp. The sequence goes on from JASLEQ010000530.1 coordinate 9,481, forward strand.
GATGCCTGGCGCTCCCACAACTTGCTCCTCGGCAGTGTTGCTTACAGAGGAGTTCAGTTCCGCCAGGCTTATGATGTTGCGCAGGTTCAGCGGCGTTTCCACTAACTGTCTCGCTGAAATGTCAGAAGAAATGTTCGCGTTGTCCGCATTAAGCAGGGGGGCTTGCGCGGTAACTTCAATTGTTTCGGTGGTCGATCCGACGGCCAGCCGCACATTTTGTTGCGCCGTCTGACCTGCTTCCAACGCAAGGCCATGCTGCTTGTAGTCCTTGAAGCCGGAAACATCCACCTCCAGGGTATAAACGGCCGGGGGTAGCAGCGTAAATGAGTACAGACCGTCGTCTTGCGTCACGAAGCGCCGGGTGACTCCGTTTTGCGTACTGGTGAGGGTCACCTTTGCATCCCTCAACGCCAGGCCCGCTGGGTCCGTCACCGTGCCGGTAAGGGTGGCCGCCACCTGCTGATTCTGAGCTGCGAGGTTCCCGCCGCCGAGGCACAAAGCCAAAATCACAAATATGACGCATGCTCGCAAACGCACTGTGTACGACATGGTACCCTCCCGTGCTTCTTCCCGAATCGATCTGTGTCCAGCCGCGTTGCCCGTCGATGGCGCAACTTCGGTTTGTCCCCGAATCGAACAAAATCCGAGGCCGCGATACTCGAGCACGCCATTCGCAAATAGCAAGCGTTTACAGGTAAAAGCAGGGGATAAGACGGATAATCGTCTTAGTGGCTGGTTTTCTCCTTTGATTTCAAATGTTTCCGCAGCCGTAAA
>JASLEQ010000040.1 GCA_030151135.1 Candidatus Sulfotelmatobacter sp.
CGTCGAGATAGTTATCGCGGAAGGTCGAATTCTGCTCCGGATCGAGCGCTTCGAGCAATGCCGAAGCGGGATCACCGCGGAAATCTCGTCCGACCTTGTCGATCTCGTCGAGCATGAACACGGGGTCCTTCGTCTCGGCACGGCGAATACCCTGGATGATCTGTCCGGGCAATGCGCCAATGTACGTCCGGCGATGGCCGCGAATCTCGGCTTCGTCATGTACGCCGCCCAGGGAAAGCCGGACAAACTTCCGGCCTAAAGCTCGGGCAATCGATTTACCCAGCGAAGTCTTACCCACGCCCGGAGGTCCCACAAAGCAGAGAATCGGTCCCTTCATGTTCGGCTTCAGGCGCCGCACTGAGAGGTAATCGAGAATGCGATCCTTCACTTTTTCCAGATCGTAGTGATCCGCGTCCAGGATCTCTTTGGCCTTTGGAATTTCGATCTCTTGTCCCGAGGTTTTGGCCCAGGGCAGAACCGCCAGCCATTCGATGTAATTTCGAGTCAGTGAATAATCCGCGGCCATGGGCGACATGCGTGACAGGCGCCCTAACTCTTTCAAGGCCTCTTTCTTCACTTCATCGGGCATGCCCGCTTCTTCGATTTTCTTCTTCAGATCCTCGACGTCGCGCTGGCCTTCATCCTGCTCGCCCAACTCTTTCTGGATCGCCTTCATCTGCTCGCGCAGGTAGTACTCGCGCTGCGTCTGCTGCACGCGATCCTGTACTTCGCTCTGGATCTTGTTCCGAAGCTGCTGGACTTCGAGCTCTTTCGCGAGATGCTGGTTGATCTTCTCGAGCCGGACATGAATGTCCAGGGTCTCCAGCGTGTCCTGCTTGTCGGGAGTCGAAAGCGATGGAAGCGAGGACGCAATGAAATCAACCAGCCGTCCTGGCTCATCAATGTTCATCGCAACCGTCGACAACTCATCCGACAACGTCGGCGATCCCGCAACAATCTGCTGAAACAAGGTCAATACATTCCGCTGCAGGGCTTCCACTTGTGAAGTGGCGATCGGAGCCGCGCTCTCTGGCAACGCAGAGTAGTACGCGCTCATGAACGGCTGCAGCTGAGTGAACTCGCCCAGCTTCACGCGCTCCAGGCCTTCCGCGAAAACAAACAGGCTCTGGTTTGGCATCTTGACTACTTTGTGAACGACCGCGGAAGTGCCTACCGTGTACAAGTCGCTCGGCTGTGGGGCATCGACGCGCGCTTCCCGCTGCGCCACCACAATGATGGTTTTGTCTTCCCCTAATGAATTGATTAACTGAACTGAACTTTCACGCCCAACCGTAAGTGGCAAAACAGCATGCGGGAACAACACTGTGTCCCGGACCGGCAGCACCGGCAAAGACTTTTGCTCTTTTGTTTCAATCACTTTCGGAGAGTGCTCGTTTGGCGTCTGCTGGCTCATGATTCTCCTTGAGTGTAACTCGCTCAAGTTTAGATGATACCCTAGCGGAAAAGTTTCAGGCGGGACTTCTGCCTGCGGGTCTTCGGATTCCATCTACCTCGATTGGAGCAGTATGTGTCTAAGGTGCAGAGGCTACCGCGCAGGATGCCCACAAGCAAGGGTAAATTTCGGGCGGTGCGACTTCGGTCACTTGGAAGGTAAAAAAGAGCGCGCCAGATCCGACGACCTCGTCATTCGAGAGCTGGTTCAATCCATCGGATATTCAGGACGTGCGGGCAATCCGCGATAGACGCCCGCACCTCTCTTAAAAGACGTGCTTGGCCGTGTCTCCGCCGAATGTCAATTCGCGCAGCACGCGCTCATTCGTCGAAGTTGTTTCGTACACTGCTCCGTTGTTCTCGGCTTTCTTGCTTAGGGGAACCAGGGTGCACTTCACGTGGAACACTTCTTTGCGGCCGACCCGCTCGAAATTCATGACGTGGTCCTCACCCGCCATGCTATGCCGGACAACGTATTCGCCCGCCGGAAGGACTTGAGTGCCTATGCGAACGGGGGACTCGAACTTGACACGGTTCACATCATGTATTCCTAACTTGTTTGTAGAAGCCAGAGCTACCGCGCACAGGATGAGCACAAATATGCTCACCATCTTCGAAAAACGCATGTGAAACCTCCTAATGGAAATGCCTGCTGTGGTCATCAGCATCGGACGGAATTATTTTAGGAAGCCGTGCAGTCTCGTCCTGTACGTCCGGTCACAGCCACGTGTGACCCAAAACGACTAACCACGTCAGGCGGCGCGGTAAACGCCAAGGACTTTCACAAATTCAGCCACTTCCTTCAGGTGGCGCAACGCATTTGCGGCCGGTTCATCGTCACCGCGCAAGAAATCCACGTAAAAAACGTATTCCCACGGACGGCCACGCATCGGACGCGACTCGATCTTGCTCAGACTGATGTCGCGCAACGCAAAAACGCTGAGGGACTTGAACAACGCCCCCGGAGTGTTCCTGACCTGAAACGCAATCGAGGTCTTGTTTGCCCCTTTCGGAATCAGACGCCGGTAATCCGCGATACCCTTCCGTTTCGAGGAAAACCTTCGGATCACAAAAAACCGCGTGAAATTGCGCTTATCGTCCTCCACGCCCGCTCGCAGGATCTTGGCACCATATTCTCGTGCTGCCTGTTGCCCGGCAATACCCGCTGCATCGGTTAAGTGCTGCGCCCTCACATGCTTCACACTGCCAGCCGTGTCATAAAACGGCTCCGGCTGTATTTGAGGATTGGTGCGGAAAAATTCGCGGCATTGGTCCAGCGCCACGGGGTGCGAAAGTACCCGTTTCAGCGCACTGAGCTTTACGCCCGGCTCCGCCATCACGTTATGCACGATTCGCAGCAGGTATTCGCCTTGGATGAAAACGTTTCTCGAGACCAGCAGGTCCGCGTGTTCTGCCACCGTGCCGGCTAGAGTGTTCTCGATCGGAATCACCGCCGCTTGCACCGACCCTGCTTCGACTCTGTCGAACACCTCCGCCGACCGCATGCACGGAACCACGGTGCACTGCGGAAGCATCCGGCCTGCGGCCTCGTGACTGAATGAACCGCGCTCCCCCTGGATTGCAACTTTCATGAGAGGAAAGTTATCTGGATTGTTGCAGCAAGCGCAATGGAATTCGAGTCTTTGTTTCAGAACCCGCTGGCGGGTCAATGGGTTTGCAATTCGTTCAGCCGCTTCTTCAGAACGAGCGCATCGACACCGTTCGAGTAATAGCGAGGCCACGTGCCGACGACGTTGTATCCATGCCGCTTGTAGAAGGCCAGCGCGCCAAGATTGTCGACCGCTGTTTCCAGGTTCACCGTCTGGCTGCCCATGGAAACTAGCCGCCGCTCGGCAGCGGTTAGCAGCATCGATCCTACTCCAAGCCGACGAGCCTCCGAACTCACGTCAATCGTGATGATGTGTCCAACTTTCCCGCTATGGACGACCACAAACCCTTCAATCCGTTCTTCATTGACGGCAACCAGGGTGAACGAACCTTCACCGCGAATGAACCCCCGTAACTCTAGCTTCGAATATGCGATTCCGGGTGCAAAGCAGGTTTGATCCAGGTGCCAGAGCAGGTCGAAGTCCCCGGGCTCGAAATCTCGAATCTTGGCCGCCACGAATCGTATTGTAGTTTGTAGCGCTTGAATCGACTGCAAAGAAGTCCGTCGATCTTCACCGTACCAGGCGCGCCCTCCGATTTCGGCGATCAATTGCGACTTTTCCTTCAAGGAGGCGATTCCTGTCTCGGTTTTCCACAGCTGGCCGGCCTTACCCAATGAAAACTTGCTGATTAGAGACCATTGTCCACTTGTCGCACCCGCAACCTCAGACGTACCATCGGCATCAGAGGGTTAGGCGAAGACGGCTGTGGGACGCCTTCTAGTAATCGACGTCATTTGTGTGGTGGTTTTGCTCGGGGGATGGTACGTCCTTTTCGCAGCTTACAACCGCCGCCGCGGCGCGGAAGCCCTCCGCTGGATACAGTCCGCTTGCGCCGGAAGAGGCCGCATCACCGATTTTCGCTGGCTAAACAGTTCCCGCCTGCATGCCCACTTGCAGTTCCCTTCCCGCAGCTTCGAAAACGCCCGCGTCGTTCTTAAATTCCGTCCTCGCCCGTTGCCCATGCATTGGATCCTCAACCGTTTGCACAAGCAGAAGGAAACTCTTACCTTTGAGGCCGACCTGGGCGGCGCTCCTGCTTTCCACCTCGAAGTAGTCCGCCATCGCTGGTGCGCTCACAGCCGCGGCGTGGTCAGCCGCAAGCGCCACGAACGCGATTGGGACATCTATGAGCCAGGACCGATAGTTCTTACCACTCGTACGCACTGGAAAGATGATTCAACCTCCGAACTCAATACCCTGATGACCGTTCGCCAGCAGGATGTGCTTCAGGTTCGCTTTCGCCCTGAATCCCCGCAATTCTCTGCGACCATTGCGTTAGACGCGCTGCATGACCCACGCACGGCCGCCGGATTTCTCTCCACACTCCGGGAACTCGCGTCTGGCGCGTCGACCCACCATCAGTAAACCGCGATCTCCAGTTACTTCCGTCCCGTTCGCCCGGCCCGAAGTTTTCGCTATTGGCACTGCAATCCAGTAGACTGCGCTCATGGGCCGCCAGAACTCTTTCCGGATCTTCAGCTACTCCGGAATCGACGTGTTTCTTCACTGGTCCTGGTTCCTGGTCGCAATCTACGAGATCGAGACCCGGTCGGGCCGTTACTCGTCAGTCGCATGGAATGTTCTCGAATACCTGGCTCTCTTCCTGATCGTCACTCTTCACGAGTTTGGTCACGCTCTCGCATGTCGCCAGGTTGGAGGGCGCGTGAACCGCATCGTGCTCTGGCCGCTCGGCGGCGTGGCCTACGTTGATCCGCCTCAACGTCCCGGCGCCACATTGTGGAGTATTGCGGCCGGGCCGTTGGTAAATGTGGCGCTGGTTCCCGTATTTCTTATCGCCGTCGCGGCCGCAGAATCGGCTGGCCTGCCGTCCCGATCTCATGACGCTTACGCCTTGCTCCTGACCATCTCCAAGATTAACTTGTGGTTGCTCGTCTTCAACATACTTCCCGTTTATCCATTGGATGGAGGCCAAATCCTCCGCTCACTGCTGTGGTTCGTGCTGGGACGCGCGCGCAGCCTGATGGCCGCTGCCTCTATCGGATTGCTCGGTGTTGCCGCTTTCATTGCCTACGCGGTCTGGATGCAGGACATCTGGCTGGGCTTGATTTCCGTTTATATGGGAATGAATTGCTGGGGCGGGTTCAAACATGCCCGTCACCTCCTCGGGATCGCCAAGCTGCCCCGCCGCGACGGTTACACCTGCCCCTCCTGCAATGCAGCGCCTCCAGTTGGGAATTATTGGAGATGCAGCCAGTGCGGACAATCCTTCGACACATTCGCGACCGGAGCCGTCTGCCCCAGCTGCAAATCGCAATTCCCGGCGACCCAGTGCCTCGATTGCGGACGCCAGCACGCCCTGCCCGCTTGGAATTCCGGAACTTTCGTCGGAAGCTTCGTGAGCCATTCTCCGACTCCCTGAGTCGTTCTTTTCCGCAGCGTCGTGCGATCTAGCAGATATCCCTTGCTGCCAGTCGTGCTAACCCCAACGTGATGCGCAAGAAGTTGATCTCACAATTCTTCGCTTGCAACGCAACATGCCAGCATCGGCGCAACTTCACGACGCTCACAAATAAATCCCTTTTATGCCGCACATCAGCTTTTTCGATTGGCGGTACCAGCGCCCTCGCGCTATCCTTCCGAGTTCCAAGTCCTGTTGAAACCAGCCATTTCAACTTCCCGGTTTCGTGTATTAGTTTGCTCAAAATCTCGCAACAACATCGAAGGAGACTGATCGACATCCATGTCTACTGAACTCCGCAACTTCCTCGCACTGTCCTACGACGAACTGGAAGAACTCAACCTGAAGGCGAAGGAGCAGCGCAGGAATCGAGTCGCGCCCGACAAGATCCGCGAAGAGCGCACCAAATATCTCTCGGACGAGAAGCGCATCAAGGCCGTGACCGTGCTCTTCAGCGACCTCGAAGGCCGCCTCCACATGCTCGATTACGATAAGAAATTCCTGCTGAAGAGCTGGGACAATCTCACCTTCGACGGCTCCTCGATCCGCGGGTTCACAGCGCAGCGCGAAAGCGATCTCCGTCTCGGCATCGATTGGGGTTCGTTCTACTGGGCTCCCGCCGACGTCTTCGGTTCCGGCAAAGTGCTGGTGTTTGGCGAGGTCATCGACAAAGGCGGTACCTCCTACTCCGGCGATATCCGTGGTGTGCTCAAGAATTATGCGAACGATCTCTTCGAAAAGAAGGGCTATACCCTGAACGCCGCCAACGAAATTGAAGGCTTCCTCTTCAAGGGCGCCGACGCCGAGCGGCACTTCCACGAAAGCGGCAAGTTCGAATACGTCAACACCGGCGGCTACTATCACTCTCTCCCCGGAGATCCACTGCGCACTTTCATCGACACGACCGCCGAAGTGCAGCGCTCAATGGGATTCCAGAACGAGAAGGATCACCCCGAGGTCGCGCCCTCACAATTCGAGATCAACTACGGCTATGGTGAAGTGATCGCCGCCGCCGATCAGATCCAGCTCTACAAATTGATTTGCCGCCAGGTCGCCACTCACATGGGCCTGACCGCATCTTTTCTCCCCAAGCCAGTGGTCGGCGTAAATGGCAGCGGCATGCACACCAACGTTTCGATTAGCGAGAAAGGCAAGAATCTGTTCTGGGACGCCAAGGGCGAGGAAAAGCTCAGCAAGCTTGGATGGGCCTTCACCGACCGCATCCTGACCCATGGCAATGATATCTGCCTGCTGTTGAATCCCAGCGTCAACGCTTATCGCCGCCTCGATCCGCATTTCGAGGCCCCCAACCAGATCAAGGCCTCGGCAACCGACCGCGGGTCGATGGTTCGCATCCCCATCGGCAACGAGAAGAGCATGCGCGTCGAAGTACGCTCGGTCGCTCCCGACGCCAATCCTTACATGGTCATGCTGGCAGTCTTCAAAACCGGGCTCGACGGCGAGACCTCCAAGATCAAGAATCTCCGCCAAGCCGAACGCTATCTGCCGGATAACATCTATACCGCCATCGAGGACTTCCGCAAGGCGGATTGGACAACAAAGCTCTTGGGCGAAGACGTGAAAACCCGCTACGCCGACCTAAAACAAGCCTCCGCCGACCGTTGCCCCCGCGCCCTGGGAACGTTCGTCAAACCCCAGGAAGTGCAATTTCATCACGAGGTTTACAACCAGTTTCTCTGGAATCTGTTCTAAAGCACTGCAGTTCTGCCAGCGGGCGCCTTGGCGAAAGCCGGGGCGCCTCCTTTTTGCGCACCCAACGCTAGGGAATCGTTGTCTGCACGATGTTCGATTTCCCGCTCTCATTCCCGGACGAATCGACCGCCGTCGTCGCGTAAAAATAGGTCGTTTCATTCGCGGCCGATGAATCCGTGTAAGCGGTGGAAGAGTTCAGGCTCGGATTGATCTTCACCCAATACTGACCGTCCGCGCCCCGGTAGACGTTGTACCCGACTACGTCATTCGTGGTCGATGCGTCCCAGCTGAGATCTACAACGTGATTTGGCGATGACTGGATGGCCACCGTGTACGACTGCTGGGCGGAACTGCCGTTACATGCCTTCGCTGAGACAGTAAACGTGAACGATGTCGCCTTGTTAGGCTTGCCATACAAAAGAAACGCGCCGGTATTCCCGGACGTTCGTGTCTTGACGCCCGCTGGCAGGCTTCCTGAAGTCACGCTCCACGTGATCGGCGCGCAGCCTCCCGCAGCCGTGACCAGTGCGGAATACGGATCATTGAGGATTCCATTCGGCAAGACTGGAGTTTGAATCTTGATGTTTGCGCCCATGCAAGGGACAGCTAGGGCTAGTAGGAGCAAGCGGGGGAAGGCTGGCTTCATTCCTCCATCTTCGCTTGCGTAGCGGCCTACCGCAAGGATCGCTAGTCTGCAAACCTTTGCGTATTCAGCCAGGAGAAAGGCCAGTCCTGGATTGGGATTCCGGCCATGCAGTCAACCGTGCTTCCACCCGTCGGGATTCGAAACTGGCCATTCGAATCACGACAGAGTTCGTATGACCGGAGTTCGCGATCCACCACCATCATGGTGACTCCAGATCTTCTTGCCGCGCGCTGGGACCCCGTCTTATTCAGTCACTTGCACGTTGACTCACCATTCATCCGCCCCTAAGATGTCACTTCAGTTCACCGCCGCGTCAGAGGCTTCACGATTGCCCCAACCACGATCCTCCGAACCCGCATCGACCAAGTTGAAAGCTCCTGCTCCTCACATCTTTCGCGCCATTGCCACCGACCTTCATTTCTGGATTCCCTTTGCCGTCTTGCTTGGCGGCCTTGCTCTCCTGGATAAACTTCGTTGAACGTGAACCCGGTTCCGCTCGCTCACGATCCATCGTCCGATCTCGAAGTAGTTCACTCCCGCAGGCTTCGCAGTCTTCAGGCGCTTGGAATTTTCTGCGGTTTTGCCGCTGGAGCATGGCTCGGTGGTGCTGAGGCTCCCATTAAGCTGGTAAATCCCGACATCTCCCCAATCACAATTTCACTGGTAATGGTTTGCGGAGTCTTTCTCGCCCGCTGGAGCGTTCCTGCGTTCATTCGAGGGACCGCGCACCTGCGTGCCGACGTGCGCCAGGCTCCTCATTTGATCGTCTGGGCGATTCTCGCCGGATGCATGTGGGCCGTCGCCAACACTCTTACGATTTACGCAATCCGCAACGTCGGACTCAGCATCGCCTTTCCCTTGTGGAATACCAATAGCCTCCTCGGCATCTTCTGGGGATTTCTCCTCTTCAACGAACTCCACTACGCCGGGTGGAAACGCTGGCTCGGTGTGATCGGCGGAGCGCTCAGCATGTTCGCGGGTGCGACCCTTCTCGCGATTGCATCATCCCACCAGGCTGCGCCCGGTAAGGCAACCTTCGGAGTGCTCGCTGCTCTCGGCGCTGGCGTGCTCTGGGGCACCATGTATATCCCGTACCGCAAAGCCTACCTGACTGGGATGAGCCCGCTCTCCTTCATCACCTTCTTCACCATCGGCGAGTTCGTCACCATGCTGTTGCTCGCGCTCGGCTACCGCCGTCCAACCCCTCTTTGGACCGAACTCACCAGCGCACGTCCGGTTCTTTTCTGGCTCATGCTCGGCGGTTTCGTTTGGGTTCTCGGAGATCTCTTCCAGCAATACGCGACGAAATACGTCGGCATTAGCCGAGGCATTCCGCTTTCGAATACCAATCAACTCTGGGGTCTCGCGTGGGGAATCCTCGTCTTCCATGAACTGCAAGGCGGAGGCCGTTCCGTCTACGCTCAAGTCGGCGGTGGATCGCTTCTGATGGCTGCCGGTGCCGTTGCAATTGCACTGTCGTCGGCAACCGAGAAAGAGCATTCCTCATGGCGCGATGCTGCCCACCGGGAAGGCGAACGCTACGGAGTCGAACAGGAATATGTGCGCGCTGGTATGGAAGGCAAATCCTATGGAACGGCTTCCCACCCCAGATCGATCATCGATTGGTTTTTGATCCTCGGCACTACGGCGCTTTTCGCTGTTCTCGCGATGATGGCCCACCTACCTCACATAGCAATCAGCATGCGTTGGGCAATCGCTCTAACTGTCGCTATGCTCTGCCTCCTGGCGGCAGGAGGCGTCGCCCTATGGCGCACGACCCGTTTCCGATGACCTTCGCCGGCCTGCTCCGTCAAAGCACACAACATCCCCCGGCAGCTGTTTCGGTCTGGAATTCACGTCTCAGATTTTGAAGGAGAAAGTATGCAACGCAGATTTGCGGCTTTATGCTTTGCCTTCCTCACGCTCTCTGTTCTCGGCGCGACAGCCCAGGTGAATCCCTACAAAGAAGGCACCCCGGGTGTCACCGGATACAAAGCGGAAGTCATGGCGGAAGTGATGATTCAGGAAGATAAGCTGACTCGCCTCGCTGAAGCCATTCCAGCGGACAAATACTCCTGGCGCCCCGCCGATGACACCCGCTCGTTCGCCGAAGTCATGCTCCATATCAGCGCTGCCAACTACAATCTGTACAAGTTGGTAGGAACCCAGCCGCCGACCGGAATAGACGTTAAAAAACTTGAAAAGTCGACTACCGATAAAGCGAAAGTTGTAGAGACACTGAGAGATTCCTTCGCACACGCAAAGCAAGCGATCAAAGCCGTGCCCGACGCGGATCTCGACAAGAGCATGGACTGGTTCGGCGGCAAGAATACTGAGCGAGGTGTCCTGCTATTTATCGTCCGCCACACCGCCGAACACCTGGGTCAGTCGATTGCTTACGCGCGAATGATCGGCGTCGTTCCACCTTGGACGGAAGACGCACGTAAAAAGCAGCCCGAAAAGAAGTAGTCGCGAGCGTTAGCCTCGCCCGTAACGCGAAGGCCGGTCCTCCCGTATGCTAGAGGCGAGAGTCCTCATGGAACCAGCGCCTTCCATTTCTACACAATCCCTCACCCGAAAATTCGGTGACTTGATCGCCGTTGATAACGTCAACCTTCGCGTCGCGCCCGGGCAATTCTTCGGCTTCCTCGGACCCAATGGCGCAGGAAAATCCACAACCATCAAAATGCTCACCGGTTTGCTCGCACCAAGTTCCGGCAAAATCGAAATCCTCGGACTCGATCTCGAACAGCATCCGGTCGACGTCAAGCGCCAGATCGGCGTCGTTCCCGAAGGCATGGCTCTTTTCGGGCGACTGACCGGCGCTGAATTTCTGAGCTTCGCCGGACGCATGTACGGGCTCGACCGTCAGACCGCCGCACAACGTGCTGCTGAACTGCTCGAGTTTATGCAACTGGCGGACCAGCCCAGGAAATTAATCACGGATTACTCCCACGGGATGCAGAAAAAGCTTGCCATGGCCGCTGCCGTCATCCACGCTCCCAAAGTTCTGTTTCTCGACGAACCCTTCGAAGGTGTAGACGCCATCGCCGCCGGCACCTTGAAGTCCA
>JASLEQ010000070.1 GCA_030151135.1 Candidatus Sulfotelmatobacter sp.
AGTTTCGCCGCAACCGCATCCGGGCACGCCGCATGAGCACACGGTTGCGCTGGGAGTTGGGGCGAACGGCGGGGAGACTGCGCTCGACGGGCCGACTTTCTTGTCGACGATTGGTTGGGACTGGTTGCCGGCGATCCGCGATCGAGATACGGGGATCTGGCTGCCGGTAACGCTCGATTCGACGGGGCCGGTGATCGTGAGGGATCCGTTTGTCACTTCGGATCTTTCTGCGAGATACGATGCTGCCGATGTTCGCGTCTCGACTACGCTCGAAAACAAATCTGCCAGGCCGGTCGATGGCACGGTGATTGGTTCGATTCAAATACAGAATGCATCCGGGTCCCCGATCACGTTTCGCAAGGCGGTTACGATTGCCGCGAACGGAAAGGAAGATATCGCATTCGACAGCAAGTCAACGCCGGAACTGCATATTTCTGATCCAAAGCTTTGGTGGCCGAACGGTTACGGTCCGCAGAATTTGTACACGCTAACGCTGCGATTTGATGTTGGGGCGAGCGCTTCTGACTCCTCAGTCCAGCAATTCGGGATTCGCAAGATTGAATATCAGGTGCCGGACTCGGAGAACCTGACTTTATCGGTGAACGGAGTCCGCATCATGGCGCGCGGCGGGAACTGGGGACTGGACGAAGGTATGAAACGGATCTCGCGCGAGCGGTTGGATGCACAGTTTCATCTGCATGCGCTGGCGAACCTGAACATCGTTCGCAACTGGGTGGGACAGAGCACAAGCCCCGACTTCTACGACATGGCGGACAAATACGGAATCCTGTTGTGGGATGAGTTCTTTCAGCCGAATCCGTTCGACGGGCCTGACGTTGCGGACATTCCTACTTACATAGCCAATGTCACGGACAAGATCGTGCGCTACCGGAACCATCCGTCGATCGCGGTGTGGTGTGCGCGAAATGAAGGCTACCCGCCAAAGGTTCTGGATGATCAATTGAAGACGCTGATGGGGCAACTTGATCCATCGAGGCTGTATCAATCGAATTCGGCGGACGGGCGAGGGGTTTCATCGCACGGTCCTTATTACTGGAGGGCGCCAAGATTTTTCTATCCTCTGAATGAGAGTTTCAAGACGGAGACGGGGTCGGTGTCGGTACCGACGATCGAATCGATCCAGGGGATGATGCCGGAGAAGGACTGGGAGACGATCAATGACGATTGGGCGCAACACGATATGGCGGCGGGTGCGCAGCGCGGAGATGAATTTCCCAAGACCCTGGCGGAGCGGTACGGGCACATCCGTAACCTGGCGGACTTCGTGCGCAAGGGGCAGATGGCTACTTACGAAGCGTTTCGCGCGATGTATGAGGGGCGCAACGCCAAGATGTTCAAGGAAACGACAGGCATCATCACGTGGATGAGCAATCCGGCGCAGCCAAGTTTTGTCTGGCAATTGTATCACTACGATCTCGAGCCGAATGCCGCACTCTACGGTGCAAAGAAGGCAGCAGAGAGCGTGCACGTGCAGTTCAACGAAGAAAACCGCGGTATCGAGGTCGTGAACAACCGGCCTGAGGCTCTGAAAAATGTTGCAGTTCATCTGCGTGTCTATGAATTCAGCGGCAAGCTGGATTCGGAGGAGACGTACAAGGTGGCCGAGGTTCCGGCAAGCCGCACGGTGAAAGCGGCACAGATTGAAATAGGAGCGCGCATCAGCCCTCTCTACTTCATCAAGCTGGACCTGCTGGGTTCGGATGGCGCATTGCTCTCGACGAATTTTTATTGGCAGCACGTGGCACAAGATCAGTTTGACGGACTTGAGATGCTGCCGACAGTGAAGCTCGATGCTGCGGCACAAGCACGGAGTGAAGGCGGGAATACATTTGTGACCGTGACGCTGAAGAACAACACGAATACCGTGGCTCTACTGACCCACCTTCAGCTTCATCGGAAAAAGAGCGGCAGCCGGGTGCTGCCGGTGTTCTATTCGGATAATTACATTTCGCTGGTTCCGGGCGAGTCGTCGACCGTGACCATTGAAGCGGCGACGAAGGACCTGGAAGGCGACGATCCGGTCATCGAGATGGACGGCTATAACGTCGACGTCGTTGGCGGCGACGGTCCGGTGGCTGTGACGCTGAATCTGAATGCGCAGCCGTCGCACTGGCCTGCGTCGAACATCGTCCCTTAGAACCGACAGCAACGCTGACCGCCGTCGCACGGCTTCACGTCGCGAACGGGAGTTCGACCGTAAATCGTAGCCCTGCTCGCGATCCACAGAAAACGGAAACGGCAGGTCCAAGGCCTAGCGGCTCGTCTGTGTCTTACGGCTGCGACTGTCGGACAGCGTCACCCATCGCGGTGGAACGGGGAGTCACTGGATGCAATGAGATGGGCCGTGGATTTACCGCTGCAGTGAAAGCGAGAGATAAGGGAAGGGAATTGATTGAGAGGGAGGAGATTGGAGGCGCGGGTCGGAATCGAACCGACGCATAAAGGTTTTGCAGACCTTTCCTCATCGCCCCTAACCCGTTTCTTTCTCGCATCGCGTGCCTCGAAAAACGGTTTTTGGGCCAACTTTGGGCCAACTCCCCTGCTCGGAGCGTCCCCAATTTTTGAAGTAACAAACGCGATAGGGGAGCGCTCTAAAATCCCACTACTGGTGCGCGTAGGATTGCGCTGTGGCGATGCGAACGCGCCGGGCGGCATCTGCCCCGCCTGAATTCATCCTCCATCCTCGAGGGCAGATTTTCTCGCGCG
>JASLEQ010000096.1 GCA_030151135.1 Candidatus Sulfotelmatobacter sp.
CTAGTCTGCTGCCATTCCTTGTGCTTCCGCTTCGACCGGCGCCGGCGCGAACTCTCCTTGGGTATTCTCGCCTCGAAGTTGGGCCTCAAGGGAGGCCAACTGCGCTTCAATGTCTTGTTCCGCCTTGCGTTTGCGGATGACTTCTTCGCGATAGCGCCGCAGGAAGTAGTCGATCGTCTCAACGCGAATCCGAATTGATCCTGTCGGCTTGTTTTCGTCGAGATCCTTGAAGCAGAAGTACGGAGTGCCTGACTGCTCGATGATGCCTTCGATCACTCCATAGATCGGGGCGTCGTGGCCGCACTTGAAGCTGGAAATTTCAAGAGCCACCAGGTTGGGGTGTCGCGCGGTAAACTTCGCCGCCCACACTTTGTGGTTTGTGCTGCAAGAGTAAGAGTTCTTCCAGGCGTCAGTGATATCGAGCGGACTGCTAACAACTCCCGCGCGGACTTCTTCTCCGAACAATCGTTCCAGCAAGTCATCGTCGATGGGCAGGGTGTTTTGCGAAAAGATCGGATATCCCAGCTTCTGGAACTCGTCGAGAATCTCGTGATTCAAGCCCGGATCGTGGTGATAGGGTCTTCCCAACATCACGATGCCGATGCGATCCTCGCGCTCGAGTTGATCGAGGACCTCGCGGGCCTTGCGGCGAATGCGCGTTTCGTAATCGTTCAGGGCGGCGAATCCGCATTCAATGGCCCGATCATTTTCCTCGGGCGAGAGGCCGAGAATGGACTGAAACGCCTGCAGCATCTGGTATGCGAACAATTTGCGATCGGCGAAATTCAATACGGGATCGATGTACTTCACATTGTGCTCGGCAAAAACGTCATTTTCTTTTGTGAATGCCGCTTTTACGGTCTCAGGGGTAGCGGTGACCGTTGGGCATGCATTCGTGCCGACAATCTTTTGCAAGGGCGAGTGCAGCACGTCGTACATGGGGAAGAAGATCGCATCGAGCGGCTTCTTGCGATGCTTTTCCTGGATGAGGTTATAGACGTGCGAGATGCCGATCTTCGCGGGGAAGCAGGGATCGATGGCGCCGCGGCTTGCGCCCGCGCGATAGAGTTCCGAACTCGTATAGTCGGAGTAAATGATATTTTCGGGCTGAACGCCGAGGCTCTCGAAATAGGCGTTGAACAGCGGCGCGTAGGTGTAGATGTTCAGGACGCGCGGAATGCCAATGCGGACCTTACTACGGTGTTGCATCGAGGCCCGGCGTTCTTTGTCGCCTTTCCGCCATCCGGCCCATCCCTTTGTCGGCGGCGCATCGGCCACGCTCTTGGCGTTAGTCGGACGGAAAACTTCTTTGGAAGCGTAGTCCACGAAATTGGGATGCTGTGCACGAATCGCGTCGAGTCCGGCCTTGATGTCCTTCATATCGTTGACATCTTCTACCGTGCCTTTTTCGCAGGTAGCGATGATGAGCCGCTGCTCGCCGTGCATGAGCGGCACTTTCGTGACTTTCTGGATTGGCACGAAGCTCATGTCGGTTTTGGGCGCAGTGCGAATGTCGATGAAGGTTCTCAGGCAGTCGTTCTTACAGAAATGGCAGCGCGTGTCTTCGTTGCGGGTCGTGCGGTATTCGATTTTGCGCACTGCATCGAGCCCAACGAACGCGGTCTGCTGCCCATTGCGCCACAAGCGCAATGATTCCTGGGCGGCGCCGATCGCGCCTGATTCCCCGCAGTGCTCGTGAACGATAATTTCAGGCTGCTTGCCGGTGGCGCGAAAGCTGTTGCGAATAAAATCGACTTCGGCCTTCACCACAGCAAGATTGTTTTGCGTGCCACCTTGCAGCACGAAACGGGAACCTAGGGCAGCCAGGTTGGGAATGCTCGCGACATAGAGAAAGACGTTCTTGGGAAGTACGGCGGCCAGTCCGGCGAGAATCTCTTCTGCGCGCCAGCCCTGACGCTGGAAATTCACGATGTCCGACTGCATGAATACCGCGCAGCCATAACCGAATACCGGCATCGCCTGCGCGGAGAATGCCAGATCTGCATACTGATTGACGCTGAGGCCGAACCCCTCGGCCGTCGATTGCAGGAAATATCCATTCCCGGCCGAACATTGCGTGTTGAGCTTGAAATCTTTTACGCGCCCGTTGTGCAGGATGATGATCTTGATGTCCTGGCCGCCGACGTCGACGATGACATGCGGATCTTCGTAGAACTTGAGCGCAGATTCCGTGTGCGCGACGGTTTCTACGAGGGCAACATCCGCATTTAAAACGTCTTTGAGAATGTCCTTGGCATATCCAGTGGTTGCGACGCCGAGCACCTCAAGCTTGGCATTCTGCTTTTCTACTTGTCCGCGCAGGTTCTCGAACATGTCAATCGTGTCCTGGATGGGATTGCCGTTCGAGAGTTGATAGGACTTGCAGAGAATGTCGCCGTTTTCGTCGAGAAGGACGGCCTTGGTCGAAGTCGATCCGCCATCAATGCCGATAAATCCGCCGACCGTTGTGCCACTCTGAAATACCGCCGGAGTGAATTTCTTCGGCCTGTAAGCATCTTTGAAGACGTCGAGTTCTCCCGGTTTCTCAACCAGTCCTTTGCCGCCGGATTTAGCCTTTTCCTCCTGGCGACCGAATTCGATGTAATGCACCAGACGCTCGTATCCCACATAGCAGCCAATGCAGTCGTCTTCACTCTTGCCGAATTCAACAGCGCCCAAGGCGGCGAAGTACTGAGCGTTTTGCGGGACTTTAATCAACTCTTCCGGCTTGGCGCCATTTGGAATCTGCACCTTGCGTTCCTGCCACATGCGAGGAATGTTGGCCTGCCAGGCCTCGCGCATACCGCGAATGAAGCTGTTCGGTCCGCCCAGCAGAAGCACATGCGGCCGCAGTGTATGACCGCGCGTCAGGACGCTCAGATTCTGCAGGATGATCGCTTCGAACAGCGACGCCATCAACTCATCGGGTGGCGTTCCTACTTTCTGCAGGCCGTTGATGTCGGTTTCGGCGAAGACGCCGCACTTGCCCGCAACCTTGTGAAGCTTGATCCCGTGATATTTCTGCTCAGCTAAAAGTTCGGTTGGAATTTTCAGTTTGGCGTTGATCTTGTCGATGACCGCGCCGGTTCCTCCAGCGCACTTGTCGTTCATCGATGGAATCTTTTTCTTGCGCCCAGTCTCCTCATCATCTTTGAAGACAATGATCTTGGCGTCCTGACCACCGAGTTCGATGACGGAATAGACTTCGGGGTGAAGTTTCTCAACGGCCAGAGACACTGCCGTCACTTCCTGCACGAACTTCGCGCCAATCTGTTCCGCGATGGCAGTCCCGCCGGAGCCAGTGAGGAATATGCGGGTGTTGTGGCGATTGATGCCAACCTCGGCTTCCATCCGCTTGAGGAATTCGAGCGTCTTTTCCGGTTGCTTGGTTTCGTGACGCTGATAGTCCTGCCACAGTGTCTTGTCGTTCGCCGCATCAACCACTACTGCCTTCACAGTCGTTGAACCAACATCAAGCCCGACAAGGAACTGGGTGCTGTGATCATGCGGCTTGTGCGCCTGCTTGACCTGCGGAATGGGTCGAGCCGCTTGACCCTCGAGAGGAGCGATCTGGATTAATTGGGGTGCCTTATGATCGTGCATTAAGTCGTAACTCCAAAGTCAGAAGAGCTGAAGGTTGGTGCCAGGCCTCGTAAAATTTCGGCGAGGCCTGGCGTGTTCCGCTTCAGGCGAATTAGTCGCCCATTGCAGGGGCTGTTTCCACCCGCACCCGCGACCGCTTCCAGAAATGCGTATCCTTGTCGATTCGATCGCTAACGTGCAGAATGAACTGCGCTGCCGTGCCTGCGACCCCTTCCTTCGGCGGTACGTGGTAGAACGGCCGCTTCAGTTCGGGATGCTCGTCGATGTACTCGCGAATCTGAGCCATCGTCTTGCCGGTCGACTTCAGACACTCTTCAAACTCAGCCTTTGCTTTCATCTTGGCCTCGCCGAGCGCCATCTGGACACGACTATGCGCGTTGACCTCGCCTTCGCCGGAAGTCTCAATTGGAAGAAAGATCATGTCCTTGAATTTGTTGATCACGGCCGACTGAACGCCATCCGACTGCGAGGATGGCATGCATCCGAATGGCTTCAATGCCAGCACCATGTGGCAGTACTTGTGGATTGTGTAGTAGACATTTTTGCCGACTTCCAGGTGTCCTTCGCCACCGCGCGCGAACTGGTTGTAGAAGGGATTTGCGAGGTCGGCCAGTTCTTTTTGCGGCGCCAGATGATGGGTGATGCCGCCCAGATTTTTGGCCGTCCGGTGATAGAAGAAGCCCCACATTCTCTCGCCGGCGCCGATTCCCCATAACTTCTTACGCAGTCCGATGTAGTTGGCGAACTGCTTCTTCGCCTCGTACCACTTGGCATCTTTGTGCGGACGATTGACGGGCCATTTTGCGATTGCGTGCGCCTTCGCCTGGTACATCAGATAAGCAACCCAAGTCGCGATTGGCTCGACGAGCACCTGTGCTCCTTCGCGCTCGAGGAATTCAAACATGTGGAAGTTGCCATCGCCTTCCGTAAGCTGCGCCCAGAATTCGCCAGTGATTTTCACCAGCGGTTTAACGCGGGTGCGGTCAACTTCAATCGAGTTCATCTTCTCGCGGGCGTTCTTCAAGGCGTTCAGATAATCCTTGCCCCACATATGCTCGTGCCATTTGCCGAAGACGTTTAGCGTGTTGCGAAGAACTTTGTTGCTCTTCACCTTGGGTTTCAGCCAATTCGGCCCGCTCTGCTCGATCTCGAAGGACTTGCGGCTTTTCAGGTCTTCGCACAGTCCGTCGACCATCTCGCGGAACACGCGGTCGGTCTCGCCTTTGTTCACTTCGTACGGACGAATCTGGTAGATCAGGTCGTTGATCACGTCGCCCATGTGCATGGCGTTCAACATGCCAAATCCGAAGTCGATCGAGAATTTCAATCCTGGCTCGCCTGACGCCGCCTTGATTCCGTCGCTGTCCTTGAACAGCAACACGCGGAATCCGTCGAATCCCGCATTCTTCAATGCGAAGCGATACTCAGCCTCATACATGCCGAAGCGGCAGGGCCCGCAGGAACCGGCGGTAAAGAAAACATAGTTGTCGAGAATCTGCTGGCGGGTGAGGCCTTCCTTCTCAAGGAATTGGAGATACTGCACCAGATTGCCCACCGTGAAGTAGGTGGGATTGCATTGGCCGTTGTTCCCATACTCTTTTCCGGTCTGGAACGCGGGTACATCGGGGACGGGAAGCTTTTCGCAGCGATAGCCGCAACCTTGAAAGACGGCGCGGATCAGGTCCTCGTGTTTCCAGGTGAATCCGCCGAACAGGATCGTGGTGTGCGGACGCTGTTCCGCGGTAAAGGCTCGCTCGACTGGACGGTGAAAATGATCGGGCCGGTCTAGCCCGGCAATTTTGCGCAAGCGTGCGCGCTCGGCTTCCAGACGCTGTTTAATTTCTGATTCGTTCTCGATATGAACTAAATTCGTCGCCATGGCTTCCTCCGGCGTAGGGCTTTGATAGGTATGGGATTAGCGAGACAACTGAGGGAAGAGTTTGCTGAAGGGAAACGGTCGCGCGAACAGAGGCTGGGATGACGCAGAGATGAGAGGCTCTCCCGCTGACTTTAAATCTGCCGCTGAACCGCATCCGAAACTCCGAGGATTGGTTGTTGGGCCCAAGTCTTCTGCCGGGTGTTTCCTGGCGAAGGCTTCATACATCCAGAGAGGCGTCTGTCGTTAGTTACAGACGGTTGGGGAGGCGATTGCCTCGATTGTTGTCCCCAAGCTGTCCCAGTGGAGAGCTTTCTTAAGTTTCCTTTTAGCAGAAAGCAATAGTCCTGTGCAAGATCAGAAAACTGATGGCTGGGATGCAATCCTCGGATTTTCGAATCGTTCCTTCAGAGCCGAGGCCGGCGGGATCTTGGTGCAGCCCTTCAAGTTCCGTCGTCTGCGGCCGATTCGCACGCCGTCTCGCCATCCAAGCGATCCCAAAAAAATATTCCAACCGAATGCAACGCTGGGCAGCCCATGACCTGGTCCAAATAGCAACCAGCTTCGTGCGCTGGTTGATCCACTCAAGATCGATAGCGG
>JASLEQ010000538.1 GCA_030151135.1 Candidatus Sulfotelmatobacter sp.
TAATCAAGCAGACGTTGATAGTGCGTGACCACCAGCATGGACCGTTCGGGGGAGCGCATCGCATTTACGCCCTGGGCGACAATTCGCAGCGCATCGATGTCCAGACCCGAGTCAGTCTCATCTAAGATCGCCAGCTTCGGCTCCAGAACGGCCATCTGCAGAATCTCATTCCGCTTTTTCTCGCCGCCTGAGAATCCCTCGTTCACCGAACGGTTCATCAGCCTCTCGTCCATTTCAAGGAGTTTCATCTTGTCGCGGTAAAAGGGGATGAAGTCCATGGCGTCGAGTTCGTCCTCGCCACGATGCGAACGGATTGCATTGAGGGCGCTGCGCAGGAAGTACGCGTTGCCGATGCCCGGGATCTCGACCGGATATTGAAAGGCCAGGAACACACCTTCGCGCGCCGCTTCTTCCGGCTTCATCTCCAGCAGGTTTTTACCGTTGAAGAGCACTTCACCCTCGGTCACGTCGTACGCCTCGCGCCGCGACAACACCTGCGCCAGGGTGCTCTTGCCCGATCCGTTCGGCCCCATGATGGAATGCACTTCGCCGGGATTGATGGTCAGGTCAATGCCCTTGAGAATTTCGTGACCGCCGACCTCGGCATGCAGATTCCTGATTTCCAAAAGACTCATCTTCACCTCGTTGGGCTGCCCGGGGAACCGTCCCTCAGTCCTAACCCTAATCCTTTCCGATCTGTTGCGGCCCGCCCTTGAAGCGATGCCCTTACAAAACATTTCCCAGCTCTCAAAGACGAGATCTGAGGTGCATCCAAATTCGCCTCAGCCGACGCTGCCTTCGAGGCTGATGCCAAGCAACTTCTGCGCTTCCACTGCGAACTCCATCGGGAGTTCGCGAAAGACTTGTTTGCAGAAACCGTTCACGATCATCGACACGGCGTCTTCAGCTTTCAATCCGCGCTGCTGCAGGTAAAAGATCTGGTCCTCGCCGATCTTCGATGTCGACGCTTCGTGCTCCATGTGCGCTGTCGAGTTCTTCACTTCGATGTACGGGAACGTGTGCGCGCCGCACTGATCGCCGATCAGCAGCGAATCGCATTGAGTGTAGTTGCGCGCGCCGGTTGCACCCTTCTGGATACGCACCTGGCCACGATAGGTGTTCTGGCCATGCCCGGCGGAGATGCCCTTCGACACGATCGTCGAGCGGGTATTCTTGCCGATGTGGATCATCTTGGTGCCGGTATCCGCCTGCTGATAGTTATTCGTCAGCGCCACGGAGTAGAACTCGCCCACTGAGTTGTCGCCCTGCAGGATGCACCCGGGGTATTTCCAGGTGACGGCTGAGCCGGTTTCGACCTGCGTCCACGAAATCTTCGAATTCGCGCCCGCGCACTTGCCGCGCTTGGTCACGAAGTTGTAGATCCCGCCACGCCCTTCTTTGTCGCCCGGATACCAGTTCTGTACCGTCGAGTATTTGATTACCGCGTTGTCGAGCGCGATCAGTTCCACCACTGCGGCATGCAATTGGTTTTCGTCGCGGATGGGCGCGGTGCAGCCTTCGAGATAGCTCACGGAGGCGCCTTCATCGGCGATGATCAGGGTGCGTTCGAACTGACCCGTCTCCGCCGCATTGATACGGAAGTAGGTGGACAATTCCATGGGACAGCGCACGCCCTTGGGCACGTACACGAAGGAGCCGTCGCTGAACACGGCCGAGTTGAGGGTCGCGAAGAAATTATCGGTGTACGGCACGACCGTGCCGAGATACTTCTTCACCAAATCAGGGTGGTTCGTTACGGCCTCTGAAAAGGAGCAGAAGATCACTCCGGCTTCGGCCAGCTTCTCCTTGAACGTGGTCGCTACGGACACGCTGTCAAACACGGCGTCCACGGCTACCCCGGCCAGGCGCTGCTGCTCGCCGAGGGGAATCCCCAGCTTTTCGTAGGTGCGCAGGATCTCGGGGTCGAGCTCGTCCAGGCTCTTGAGGTTCGGCTTCTGCTTGGGCGCCGAATAGTAGGAAAGGTCCTGGTAGTCGATCGGACCATACTTCACGTTGGCCCAGGTCGGCTCCGCCTGCGCCTTCTCCAGCGATGCCCAATGCCGGTATGCCTTCAGGCGCCATTCGAGCATGAACTCGGGCTCTTGCTTCTTGGCCGAGATGAGGCGGATGACGTCTTCGCTCAGGCCCTTGGGAATGCTCTCGTGTTCAATATCAGTGACGAATCCCCATTTGTAATCCTGCAGGGCAATGTCACGAATCGTGTCGACGCTCGACGCCATCAAATCTCCTTGGATGTCCTAAACGAGGGTGTCCACCCGGGTCCAACCTCAAGATCGAACAAAAGGATATACGACAGTTTTGGTCGTATATTCTTTCTTTAGTATAGAGATTCCCCGCCCCGGGATCAAGTCGCAGGGAAATCCAAGCAATATCTGATATTTAGCAGGTGGTCACTTCGAGCCCGGCGTGGTTGATTTCGAAGTCGAAGAAGCGGGATCTCTCGTTGTGCGGCTTTTCCTCCAGCATTTGCCGGATTCGGACGGCATCTGCGGGAGATTTGGCGACCATTAACAGGAATCCCCCGCTCCCTGCCCCGGAAATCCGCGTTCCATGAACATAGGGCCGGACTCGCCCGAGAAGCTCCTCGATAGCAGGATTGGTGACTGTCCCGCAGAGACGCTTTTGCAGTTCCCAGGCCTGATCGAGATTGAGGCCAAAGGAAGAGATGTCTTTCCGCGCCAGAGCATCCGCCATGGAGCGTGCAGCGAGATGCTCTTCCGCCAGTGCGGCCATCACGCGGGGATCACGATTGAGGTAATTCCCCACGATATCTTTCAATATGTCTTTCGCAATCCGTGTCAGTCCAGTGTAGTAAAGGAGGGTGCAGCCGCCATTCAGTTTCGGGTCGAGAACATCGCTGGGCACGTAATGCACACGGGCGTCGGGGAAAAGCCCCGGGCGGGTAGACGTGATTTTCGATCCGCCCACGCAGCCTCCTACCTGGTCCTGCCAACCTCCCCCCGTGGTAAGGGCTTGTTCCAGGCGCAGCACGTTGTGGAAAAGCTCCTGCTGACTCATTTCCCTCCCAATCAGGCGGGCAATTACACCTAGAATCGTGGCTCCCAGAATGCTGGACGTACCCAGACCACTGCCCTGGGGGATTCCCACCAGCGTGGTGATCTCGATACCGCCCCCGAAGTGATCCAGGATCTCACGCAGCGTGACCGACTCCGACCAATCAGCCATGCCCGGCGCAAATCCTGAGATGGCCAGTGCCGCTTTGGCCAGGGCAAATGGATCCCCAGGCCGGCGATAATCGGTTAGTTCCTTGAGTTCGCTGATCTCCAGCCGTCGTCC
>JASLEQ010000136.1 GCA_030151135.1 Candidatus Sulfotelmatobacter sp.
GGCGCCGGAGACGGCGGTTGCGGCGGCGGCTCCCGCCGCCGGCGCGGCCTCGGGGGCCGGCGCGACTTCCGCCGATCGTGAGCTCGGAGCTGCCGTCGGTGTATCGGGAATGCTGTCCGGGAGTTCGAGATCGTTCCGCCAGATCCATCCGCGCGAAAGCCCTGAAATTCGCACATGGACCCAATCTTGGTTGTAATTGAGGATCTCGAATTCGTCATGCGCCGCTGCAAGAAACATCGGCTTTTCAGTCAGGCTGGGATTGGCGACGACTGCCGTTCCAGACTTCTTCACAGCAGCCATATTCTTGGGGTGAGCCTGGTTGTTTAAAGCTTCCTGCAACTGGGCGACTTGTTCTTGCAGTTTCGCTCTCTCGGGATCAGGTGCGGGTTTCGGTGCCGGCGCACCATCCGCGACACCTTTTCCAGCATCGGCGAGACCTCGCGCCAGAGACGACGAGACCGAGGGCGAGTCGAATAGTCTCGGCTGAGGGGCCGAGATCGTCGACTCCGGCTGCTCGTGCTTTGTCACCGTGGAACGCGGGGCGACCGCGGATTTCGATTCGACGACAACCTGCTCCTTCTGCGCTGGATGGTTCGTAGCCAGTTCCTCGCTCAGTCGATCAAGAATGTCGCTTTCGATTCGGCCGTTAGAATGAAGGAGTTCATAGCCAGAATGAGTTTTTGAGGGATCTTCGTACCACGCGGTCACTTTCGCCGTCACACGAACAGTGCAGTTCCCAGCTCCCGCCGGACTTACCTGCGTGGTCGCTTGAAAGTAACCTCGGTGATAGCGATCCAGCGGGCGATCCCCCTCGAGGGCAAAACCATCAAGAGTCGGCAAGTGTCCAGCCGTCAGACCCTGCATTTTCTGCAGTGCATTTTGAACCGATGCGGATGATTCGCTGAACTTACGTTCGTAAACCTTATCTTGCGCCGATGCGCGGTTCCCAATAGCTCCCAAAAAGACGCATGGTAGCAACAAAGCAGCGCATTTCGACCGGAGAGAGAAGAATTTCACGGGAGTTCCTCAAGGTCGTCCCTAAAAATCCAACCATGCTGCCCTTCATGTGTTTCCACTCCGAGCCAATAGGTAGTGGAGACCACGATCAACACGTCGGTACCTTCACGCAACGTTTGCAAACTGGTCGCCGTATGAAACGGCGCCGATTTGAGGGCAGTGCCGGGAGCCTTGACCCGTCTTTCCGTTTGCTGCTGCAGATCGTGCAGACGCTTCTTCAAATCATCGATCGAGGCTGCGGTTGAGACTGCTGGCTCGGCGGATTGAATTGTCTCTTGCGGCGCTGGCGATATCTCTTCCTGTGGCCGCGGAGAAGTCTCTTTCGGCTGAATCGAGTTGACGGAAGACGCCGGATCGGTTGAGGCGGGTGCGCTCGCATTCGCAATCGTCGGAAAAGTCTGCGACGTCTGTTGTTTCGCGCGTTCTGCTGCTGCAGCTTGATCCCTCATCGCCTGCATAGAGTCGAGCTGGTCATGAATTTCTTTGTATTCCGCCGCCTCTACCGAACCATCCGAAGCGTGGGACTTACGTCGGAATGTCTCCACAAAAACAGCGTCAATGCGAAGAACCGTGTGCTTATCATCTTGTCCAACAACCACATAACGGACCGCCAGCGTCCCTACGTCGTTGGTGTCTTTGAAATTTCGTGGATCGAGGACGTTCGTTCTTTGTTTGTAGAAGATTTTCCCGCCCTCGGTCCATGCGGGAAAGACGGGCGAATCGGCGACCGATTTTGCTCCTCCCACAAATTCGTCCTTTGCGTACTCTTTCGTCCCTCGAATTTTCCCGTTCTCCACAACCTCGTCGACAGCCTTGAGCACCTCGGCCTGTGGCGAAGGTATGTTCACGGTGAGACCTGCCCCGTACTGGATAGCATCCTTCTTAGTGCGCGCGAGAAGTTGGGCTTGGAAGGGACAAGGCGACAGAACCACGCATACCAACGCGGCGCTTAGCAATCGGACGTGTCGAGGACCCATAGTGCTGTTGTTCTGGAACTGAAAAGCGGTGTCAAGCAGTTTATCATCAACTTCAGTTTTTACCCATTCGACCGATTTGACAACCCGATGCCCCGGGAACCGCATGCGCCAAATTATGACATTGTAAAAAAAATGTAAAAAGATCTTGCAAAAGAGCAAACCGGTCGTTTACGATTCACGGCCGGTACGAGGTAGCGCCTACTGGGGACAGTTTTTGGGTTCTACCGCTCGGGGCAATGTGGGTTCGGGCATCTTCTGGCCCGACCATCCACATCGCCGTTTGGGGAAACGTACAATTCAAGCTCCACGTGGAGGCATGCGTATGCGCGCTAAGTCGCGCTTTCTTCGCAAATTCCCTGATGTCGTGCCTTACCTAGTAGCCGCCTTAACATTTCTCATCCTGATTCCCAGCTTTTGCCAGCCAGCGGCAGCGCTGCCGGCGTTTGCCAGAAAATATGGCTTGCGCTGTTCTGCCTGCCACGAAGCTTGGCCGATGCTGAACTACTTTGGACAAAAGTTCAAAGATAACGGCTATCAACTGATGAACGATCGCGATTCGCCGGTTTGGCAGAATCCTTCGTACTGGCCGGTAACTTTTCGCATCACGCCGTACTGGCACCGTGAAAGTTCAGATAAGGTTGCGGTCGACTCAGTCACCGGCAACGCAGGGAGCGCCTTAATCGAGCGCCAGATCACATCCCATGGATTCGATCTGACCGGCCTCGATTTCCACACCGCCGGCACACTCGAAAAGAACGTTTCTTTTTACGTGCTGCCTTCTTCAGACTCAACCGGCGCCTTTCACTTCGAACAGGTGTTCGGCCGCTTTGACAATGTGGCGGGAAGCTCATGGCTCAACTTTAAGATGGGAAAGTTCGAACTCGACAATCTCATCTCTGAAAAGCGCATCCTTACGCTCACTACGTACTCCGGCGCATATCAGACATACCACTTCATTCCCGTCGGTGACGCCAATGTTTTCGGTCAGATCGGCGACAACCAACTCGGCGTAGAGTGGCTCGGCCACTCAGCCAACGATCGCACCCGAGTTTCGGCGGCCTTAGTCAGTTCAAATGACGGCAACGTGAATCTCCCTTATGGGAACTCCTATACCGGGTTCTTCGCGGCTAGTCAGGCCTTTGACGTCGGAAAACTGGGGGTCGATCGCGTCGGTGCGTATGCCATGGTCGGCCAGGCCCCGACTGGCTACCTGACCGCTGGAGGTGTTCCCCTGCCGGGTACCGGAATGCTGAACAAGTCTTTCAGTCGAGAAGGATTCGTCGGATTGTTCTATTTCGGCAAACTCGACTTCCTCGCTCTTACTCAACACGGCGCGGATAATGCCTGGTTCGGCGCCGGATATGGCGACACCATCGGCGGTACTACCTCGCTCAACAATACTGCCGGAACGATTCTGCCCGCGGGCGCCCGGTCTCCGATCTGGAATGGTTACATGGTTGAGACCCATTATGTGTACAACCCTCAACTCATCTTCATCCAGCGTTCGGAATGGGAGCGTATGCAACAACAAGCTTCCTCTGCCCTTCCCTCCGATCTCGGCAACATCGACATGTATACCTTCGGATTCCGTTGGTATCCAATCATGAACCCGAGAGCCGGATTCGCGTTCCACAACGAGTATTCATGGTTCCGTCAGCGCGGCACTTCGCCCGTTACCGGAACGGATCTGACCAGCAGCAGCTTGGTACTTGGCTGGGATTTCGACTTCTAGAAAGGACAGCAATCGCATGCGCATAAAAACAATAATGAGTTCGCTATCTCTTGCGGCAGTTGCTGTTCTAGGACTGTCCATCTCGAGCCAGGCCCAAATCACCGCTGAACAAGAACAGCAGTGGCTTAATTCACCGGCCTCTACCAGTCATATCGGCAACCTTACTGGCAATGCCAAAGCGGGTGCCGGACCTTATCGGCGATATTGCGTGGTCTGCCATGGCACACTCGGCGACGGCGAAGGCGAGAGCGCTAAGTGGTTCGAGCCGCCCCTTTATCCCAAACCCCGCAACTTTACGCTCGCGGTATTTGAGTGCCGTTCCACTCCGACCGGAACTCTGCCGACCGATCAGGATCTCTACGACACCATCGCTCGTGGGCTGGACCGGTCCAATATGCCGCCGTGGAATACCTTCACGAAGCAGGAGCGCGCCGATCTCGTCGCGTGGATCAAGCATTATTCGCCGCGCTGGCAGTCAGAGAAGCCTGGAGCACCCATCCAGATTCCGCCGGAGCCTGAAGTTACTCCCGAACGCGTCAAGGCCGGGCAGGAAGTCTTTGCTCGCGTCCAATGCTGGAAATGCCACGGCGTCGAAGGCCGGGCCAACGGTCCTTCCGCTTCCACGCTGCAGGACGATCTAGGACGCCCGATTCTGCCCTACAACTTCGCGGAGGGCTCACGCCCCAAGTGCGGAAGCACCGACGCGGATCTCTACCGAATCTTTATGACGGGACTCGACGGCTCTCCGATGCCATCGTTTGCCGACAACATTAAACCGGATGAGGCGTGGGATTTGGTCTTCTATTTGCGCTCGCTTCAGCCATTTCCGTCCAAAGCAAAGGAAATTGCCAAGCAACTCGGATTGAAACCGATCAATCCTAACGCACCAGCTCAGTAAAACTACTGACACCCGGATTTCAGAAACGGAGAAAGGGTCCATGAAGACTAGTCACAAAAGTAAGTTTGCAGCAGCAGTCGCAGCCGTAGTGCTGCTCTGCGCCGGAAGTTTGCTTCTGCAGAAAAACGTCAGTGCCGCCGGCTCCGGTTCGATTACTGGAACCGTAAAGTTGAACGGTACAGCTCCTCACATGAAGGGCATCGATATGTCTAAAGATCCCTATTGTGCACAGCAACACACCAGCGACCCCGCCAAGATGGAGAACGTCGTTGTCGGTTCAGGCGGAGGCGTAGAAAACGTCGTGCTGTACATCACCCAGGGCCTCCCCGCTGCTGACCAGAATGCGGTCCCATCGGAGCAGCCCAAATTCGATCAGAAAGGTTGCATGTACATTCCGCATGTCCTTCCTGTCGACGCCAACCAGAAGTTCGAAGTCATCACGAGCGATCAAACCACCCACAACATCCATCCCCTCCCTGCGCCTGGAAGCGGCAACATCGGTTGGAACAAGTCCCAGCCCCCAGGAGCTCCCCCGATCGTTACTGATTGGAAGGCTCCCGAGGCCATCAGCGTGAAGTGCAACATTCATCCCTGGATGCACGGCTGGCACGTGGTAGTAAAGGGTCCATATGCCGTTAGCGATTCGAACGGCAATTACACGTTAAAGAACGTTCCTCCGGGCAACTACACGGTCACCGCTTGGCAGGAAGAGTATGGGACTCAAACTCAGAACGTCACTGTCGCCGCTGGAGCCCCAGCAAAAGCGGACTTCACGTTCAAAGCAAAGTAATAGCGTCCTGCTGAAACCCTCGAGGGGTCAACCCTAGGTTGACCCCTCCATCTAAGATCAACGGCAAGTGCGAGGCTGACATGGCGAAAGTTTTTGCGGTTACCCTCATCGTGATCGCGATTTTGTCTGCGGTTCCTATCCTCCGCCACACCTGGTGGATGGCTCAGGACATCTCGACTCACGGTCAAGCAATCGACGATCAGATGTCAGAGACGATGGCCGAAGCTGGCATCTCGTTCCTGGCAGCTCAGATCCTTCTCGCAGTTTTTGTCTGGATGTTTTCGAATTCCAAGCCTGGGGAAAAAGTCAGAAACTTCCCCGGTGGCGCCACCACCATGGTTCTCGGAGCGTTTCTGCTCGTCGGGACGGAAGTACTCGCGCTCGGAGCTTTTGGCGCCAAAGCCTGGGCCAAGATCTATTTCACCCCGCCCGCTGCTGACGCCATTCCCGTTCAGGTTCAAGCGGGACAGTTCGCCTTCTACTTCCGATATCCAGGCCCTGACGGCAAGTTCGGCCCGATTCACCCCAACCTGCTAAGCGAAGCGAACCAGAATTTCTTCGGTATCGATACCGATCACGACCCCGATTCCAAGGACGACATCGTCACGGCCGAGATGGCCATTCCTGTCAATCGCGAAGTTCACCTGCTCATGCACTCGAAGGATGTCGGTCACTCCTTCTTCGTGCCCGAGTTGCGAATCCAGCAGGACTTCGTGCCGGGCTTGGATCTTTCGGTGCACTTCACCGCAACCAAGACTGGAAGGTACGAGATCGTCTGTACTCAGCTTTGCGGTCTCGGTCACTACAACATGAAGGCTTATCTTTCTGTGCTGTCTCAGGAAGACTACGACAACTGGTTGAAGAAACAGGCGGCGTTGCAGTAACGCGGTTGGAAGTGCAGGGTAAATCCTACTGAGGTTTGAAAATGCACGACACGGCACATGCGGCACATCAGGCGCCTACGAGTTTCATCCGGAAGCACGTATTCAGCCTTGATCACAAGGTCATCGGGAAACAGTATTACGGGCTCGCGCTCGTCGCCGTACTCGTAGGCATGTTCCTCTCCTGGATCATGCGCATCCATCTGGGATGGACTAATTTCGCCATCCCAGGATTGCACGTGCTCTCACCCAACGGGGCTCCCGGCGATGTCATGACGCCGG
>JASLEQ010000189.1 GCA_030151135.1 Candidatus Sulfotelmatobacter sp.
GGGACATCATTTGTCCTGATGGTCAAAAACTGTAAACGAATTGTGAGGAGATGACCTTACTCGGGCGTAATCACCGCTTCTTTCTTCGAGATCCTGCGGACGAAGTCTTCTCCGGTGGCGATGTGTTGATCGACGAGGCGAGAAGGCGTGTGCGCCAGCCACTCTGCGAGCGAGATGTCCTGGTAATCGGGGGTAGGGAAGACCTCAAGGAACAAAAGTTCGCTGTCGCCGATGTTCTCGATGTAGTGCGGCATCGAGCGCTCGACATAGCCTACATCGCTGGGATGGAAATCCATGGTGCGAGCGTGTCCACCTGCCGAAAAGACGGTCATCCGCGCATCCCCTTTTACGTAGTATTGCCACTCATCCTCGTTCGGATGCCAATGCAATTCGCGCAAGCCGCCCGGCTTCACGCTGACAATGGCTGCCGCAATATTCGTGGCGGGGAAATTCGTGCGATCGACAATTTTTACGCTGCCCCCCGCAGTCTCCTTCGTAGGCTTCATTTGCCCGGTAAAGAATGCGAATGAGTTTGGTACCGCGCCCGACCCGGCATATGCCTCTTTCTTTTCTTCTTCCAACGGCCGCGGCAAGTCGCGTGGAAAAATGAAGAGCTCGCGCTTCGGTACGTTTTCGAAAGTCGACGCCGGTACGTTGAAATTCTTCGCCAAGACTTCTTTTGGCGTGTGATGCATCCAGTCGGTGAGCAGGAACGTTTCAAACTCGTTGAAATTGCCATCGTCGAATACCAGGATGAACTGGCACCCATCTGGATCGAGCCCCTGGATGGAGTGCGGCACACCACCGGGGAAGAGCCACAAATCGCCCTCATTTACGTCTTCGACAAAGCCGCGGCCGTGCTGATCGACGGCGGTGATGCGTGCCTTCCCGGCAGTCATATAGGCCCATTCCGCTCCAACGTGCCAGTGCAATTCGCGAATGCCGCCGCTGATCAGCCGCATCTCCACGCCAGCCATTTTCTTCGAAATTGGAAGATCGCGGACCGTCACTTGCCGCGTCCAGCCCCCTGCCTCGATTCGTTTGTGCGCAAAACTGAAAGGATACTTAAAGGGAGGCTGACCTCCCGCGTCGGTGCCGGGAGGCCAGACGGAATCTGGTTCGGACTGGTCCAGAGTCTTGTTGTCGGGTCCGGGCTGCGACTCGTTGTGTCCTTTGTGATTGTCGCCGTTCAACTCGCGAGTCTGCTGGGCCGAAGCCAGTGCCGGCACGGCTCCCACCATGGCCAATGCGGCCGATGCACGTTCCAGAAAGTTGCGGCGGTTTAGAGTTTTGGCAGCGGGTTCATCCCCTGAGACTGGGGGCTTCTTGTTTTCGTCAATCATCGTGCGGTTCCTTGCGTGAGGTGGTTCATCGTTTAGTTGTCGCCGAGCGGGTGTGATTTGCCGCAGAACTCGCGGACGGAGCACGACGTATCCGTGATCGATCCTCACATGAAAGGGTGATCTGCGCAGCTACTTAGTTGCGGAATGTACCTGCCTCGCCAAGCTACTCGTATCTCAACGCAGCCATGGGATCAATCCGCATCGCGCGGCGCGCCGGAATGTAGCACGCCAGCATCGCGACGAGCCCTAATCCGGCTGCTACAGCGGCAAATGTCAGCGGATCGGTCGGTTTCACGCCGTATAACAGTCCGGCCATCAGGCGGGAAAGCAGCAACGCTCCTGCGATGCCCGCGAGCGATCCCGCGAGAGCCAGCCATATCCCGTGTCGCACGACCAGCAGCAGGACATCCGCCCGAGTCGCACCCAGCGACATGCGAACTCCGATCTCATGCGTGCGGCGCGACGCCGAGTAGCTGATCACGCCGTAGATCCCAACTGCAGCAAGCACCAGCGCGACTGCAGCGAAGATGCTCAGCAGCATCATTTCAAAGCGCGGCTGTGCGTTGGCATCGGACACCGCTCCATCCAAGGTGACAACTTGTGAGATAGCGAGGTTGCGATCGAAGGACCATGCCGCTTCTTTCATCGCCGAAGCCGCAGCCGCCGGATCGCCAGCGGTACGGGCTACAAGCGTGATGTAATTCATGTGGTTCGAAGCTTCGGATCCGGAGATACCCAGAAAGTCGCGGCTCTGGAATGCGGCTAGATAGGCTTCGGGCGTTGCTTTGTCGGTCCAGCTATCCTGTTTCGCGTCTTTCGCGATGCCGATGATCGTCAGCCATGTGGAGGTGTTGGTCGTGTCGTCGTCAAAAGACACCCGCTTCCCAATTGGATCTTCGCCAGGCCAATATTGCCGTGCGGCTTGTTCATTCACAATGACTACGCCTGGCGCGGTCGCGTTGTCAGCATCGGTAATGTCGCGCCCGCGCACGATGGGCAGACGCATGGCCGTAAAGTAACCTGGCGTCACCATGCGATAAATGGCACCGGGCGCCTCGCCGGGACGCGGTTTCGGACGACCCTCGATGGCGAAATGCCATCCCCACAAATCTCCGACGAGGGGCAGATGATTAATCCCGCCGGCCGCCTGCACTCCAGGCAGCGATCGAACGCGTTCGATTAATTGGCGGTAGAAAAGCTCGCGGCGGCCACCATCCTGCTCCTTCGATCCGGCCACCGACACAATCATCGAAATTACATTGTGCGGATTGAACCCGGGATCGACTGCCTCGATGGCAGCGAATGTTCGAATCATCAGCCCAGCCCCGATCAGCAGCATCAGCGCCAGCGCGAATTCCGAAACCACCAGCAGGCTGCGCAAGCGGTTGCGATGAACGCCTTCGGTGCCACCTCGTCCGCCTTCTTTCAAGGTGTCGTTCACGTTTACCGATGAAGCCTGGAACGCGGGAACAAGGCCAAATCCAATGCTGGTTACCAGCGTTGCCATGAAGAGAAACAGTGCGGCGTGCAGATCAATCGAGACCGTTTCCACGCGCGGAATATTCGACGGACTCATTGCCACCAGTACGCGAGTTCCGAAGAGGGCAAGCAAAAGTCCGAGTACGCCGCCAACGCTTCCAAGAAGAATGCTTTCGGTCAGAAATTGCCGGATGATGCGGCCACGCCGCGCACCCAGCG
The DNA here is from genome assembly GCA_030151135.1 of Candidatus Sulfotelmatobacter sp. Next base: position 3,042 of record JASLEQ010000189.1, read on the forward strand.
CTGCGCGAACGGCGATTTCCTTTTGCCGGGTCGCGGCCCGCGCCAACAGCATGTGCGCCACATTCGCGCAAGTGATCAGCAACACGAACGCCACAGCTCCAAGCAGCACCAGCAGCGGCGTCTCAATGGGGCCGACAACTTTCTCTTTCAACGGAGTTACGACAACGTTGCGGTTCGTTCCCGGAAACTGCTGCTCCAGGCGTGCCGTGATCGAGGCGATCTCGGCGCGAGCCTGCTTGAGCGAAACGTCATCTTTCAAGCGTGCGAAGATTCGCAGGCTGTTTCCGCCGCGACTGTGAATGCGAGCACCGAATGCGTTGGGCACCCACAACTCGGTTTTTGTCGCCCAGAACGGCGCGAACTGAAAACCTTGGGGCATCACCCCAACGATTACATATGCATTTCCGTCGAGAACAATCGGCTTTCCGAGTACGTGAGGGTCGCTCGAAAATCTGCGCTGCCAAAGGCGGTAGCTCAAGATCACTTCGCGATCAGCTCCGTCTTTGTCTTCTCCTGCCAGGAACAGACGGCCCAGCATCGGTTCGACACCAAGCATGGGAAAAAGATTTTGTGTGACCTTCAGGCCCGGAATGTGTTCGGGAGAATCGATGCCCGTCAGATTCGGCGACCAGTAATCCGCGGCTCCCATCGCCGAGAAAGAGCGGCTTTGATCGCGCCAATCGATATAGTTCGCTACCGCAACCGGGCCGGTGCCACTCGTCAAAATCGTTACGAGGCGACCGGAGTCGCGATACGCCAAAGGCCGCAGCAGCACAGCATCGACTACGCTGAAGATAGCGGTCGTAGCCCCGATGCCAAGGGCGAGCACGATCACCGCCGTGACCGTGAAGGCCGGGGTTCGTAGCATGGTTCGAACGCTGTGCCGCACGTCCTGAAGAAGGTTCTCGAGAAAACTCACGCCAACCGCATCGCGACATTCCGACTTCGCCGTCTCCACGCCACCGAAGTCCAACCGCGCCTGGCGGACGGCCCGCTCCCGCGACAAGCCACGCTTCATCAATTCTGCCGCATGGGCCTCGATATGAAAGCGCATCTCTTCGTCCATTTCGCGTTCTGCCCGTCCCGACTGAACGGTCGCACCCGTCCATGAGCGAATTCGCGTCCACAGGCTCATAATTCCTCCGGCGTGGTCTTAAGTATTCCGGCGATTACGGCGGTCATTTCGTTCCAGCGATCCGTCTCCGATTGCAGACGTCGCTTTCCGGCCGCGGTCAGGCGGTAATAGCGCGCTCGCCGGTTGTTCTCCGACTCTCCCCACTGGCTGGTGATCCATCCATGATGTTCGAGGCGGTAGAGAGCGGGGTAAAGCGAACCCTGCTGGATCTCCAGCCGCTCTTTCGAAATCTGCTGGATGCGCAGCAGGATGCCGTAGCCGTGCAACGGACTCAGAGACACGGCTTTTAAAATCAGCATGTCGAGAGTGCCCTGCAAGAGATCGAGTTGTTTATCCATCGGACCTTCCTAGATTGTCTAGGGATACACCGGCGTCTCCTAGATTGTCAAGGAGAGAGAACTTTGGTTGGATTTAGACGGGGCCTATGATGCACCTTGGCGTGCATCTGCAGGTATCTGCAAACGCAAGATTCCGGCGGCAGGAAATCGGCGCGTGACGCGGGGATCCGTTGGTACCAACGGGCTATTACTCCTAACCGAACGGGCCATTCCTTTCGTGCGGTAATTCCTCTAAGGTAACTTTCAATAGCGCAAGTAGGTTTGAGTGCGGGCTCCGTGGAGTTCGTGTCCAGTCCC
>JASLEQ010000190.1 GCA_030151135.1 Candidatus Sulfotelmatobacter sp.
TGAACAACTGCACGACTGGCTCTTTTTATTACTACTTTCCTGATTGGCCGCGGATAGGAACCTGGTCGGATGGTTTTTACATCACGTTCGATCTGCAGGATCCGACGAAAAACTATGTCGAAGATGGATTCGAGGCCTGCAAACTGGATCGCGCCGACATCGCCCAAGGCCTCTCAACCAGTCCCATGACTTGTTACACGTATATGGTGCCGGCAAGCCAGGCTCCGTCGCTGATCCACTCTGTGGATGTCGCAGACATCGACAGCCCGACCGGACCAACCAGCGGAGAGCCCCAATATTTCCTGTCTGTTGTGAATCCAAGTAACGCCCAGCAGGGCGGGAATGGTCAAACGGTCTGCACGAACACAGCCCTTCCCTGCACCTCGAATCAACTGGCCCTGTTCACCTGGGGAACCGCCGGCTTTAGCGGCCCAACATTCCTCGCTGTGAATTCCTACACGCCTGGTTGCTACAACACGTCCACCACCAAGGCAGAGGCCAATACGTATTGCGTTCCCGAACCCAGCACGAGTGTGAAAGACCTTGGTGCGTACGGAACGCCCTCGTGCGGAAATTATTCGACGCCGTGCCTGGATTCACTGGGCGATCGCCTGGCCAATCGACTCACCTATAACAATCTTTCGGTACCAAAGAAAATCAAAGGTGAGTTTTTGACGGCCTCGCATGTGGTGATGGAAAATTCGACGAATCAACGGACGGGAATCCGGTATTACGTGATTCAGGTGCAAGCTGGGAAGGCGCTCGTCTCTGAAAACAGCGGCGGCAGCGCAGGACCGCCAGACTTGCAGGATCCGAACAAGAGCTTGTGGTACTTCATGCCGAGCGCAGCCCTTGATCAGAACGGCAATCTTGGCGTCACCTTCACGTCGTCTGGACCTTATTGCTCCACCTGCCAGACACAGCCTCATCCAGCCCTATATTTTGACGTGCTGCCGTTCAAAGCCACCAGCTTCGATGCGCCTGCTTTGATCGTTCAAGGCCAGGGAGACGAAGAAAATACAGATCGCTACGGAGAGTACGCAGCCACTGTGATTGATTCCACGGACAATCTAACCTTCTACTCAGTCGGCGAGTATTTCGAGACGAGCCAGACGGGAACTACCAATTGCACTTTGTCATCTTCGAATTGCTATACATGGCAAACGCGGATATTCCGTGGTCAGTACGGAAATCCCTTCTAACTCAATTTTGATTTCGGGACTCTAGGGGTATCAGGAGGCCGGGAAACCGGCCTCTTTTTTATTATTTATTTCGAGGCAGAGCCAGAGCTGCGGTCTTACTTCGCGCTTTTCTTTGCTGCCCTTCGCAGCGGAGGAACTCCCTTCTCAGGGGCTTCACGTTCAATTTGGTCCGACAGCTTATGGCGAGGCTTATCCAGTTTTGACGAGCGCTGATTTCCAGCAGCGGACACGGTCAGACCTTGTGCCGTATAAGTCGCCTCGCTGAACGTCGATCCCGAGTTCGCTTGTGCCACCGCAAAGACTCCATGTGGCACACCATTCGTGAAGGCCGTTGCGACGTAGTCTCCCACCATTAATCCGTTTTGTGAATTCGGCAGCCAACTCAGGAGCATGGGCGCGGCGGTGACCTGCGTGGGGCTGCTCCATGTGGAACCTCCATTTGCCGAGGAGATGAAGCCAACAAAAAGCTGACAGGTGGAGACGTTGCATTGAGTTTGCGCGTAATAGTAGTAATGTAGCGCGACATGCACGCTGTTGCCTGACGTCGCTGGATCAATCCCGATTCCAGGGATGAAGTGATCGACCGTGCTCGAGACATCGTCGATAGGGATGCGGGAAATGGTGCTCCAATTGAGTCCGTCCGCAGACGTACTGTAGACCAGATCGTTCGAAGCGCACGAGGTTCGGAAGCGGCAATCCTCCCAAACCACCCAGACATTCCCCGCGCTGTCGATCGCAGCCGAGGGCAATGGTCCGCTACGAATGCCGCCGGCATCGGCATGATATTGAATCCCCGAAACGGTCACTGGATCAGTCCAGGTCGAACCGCCATCGGTCGAGATGAATGAAGACATATTCGCTGCCGCAGTTCCGACAAAAGTCTCGATCGGAACAATGACGGTTCCGTTCGGCTGCACCAAGGGTTGGCCCCCGATGCCACCAATGAAGGTTGGCGTGGTAGTCCCGGAACTCCATGTGATTCCGCCATCCGCAGAGGTGCTCATGAAAATCCGTCCATCATTCGGGTCGTCCCATTCGACATAACAGTTGCCATAGTGGGGGCTGGTAGCCGAGGTATCGCAGGTGATCCAATTTTTGTCTGAACCGACCCCCGCCAAGGGAACTCCGATTGGACTCTGCCAACTTATCCCGCCGTCCGTAGAACGGTTGACGATCACGGCTGGAGTCGCGATGGTGGCGGACAAGGGCAACGAGGCAATCATCCATACTTGATGCTTCGCGTCATAGGCGACGACTGGGTCGCTGGCAGCGTCGTACGGCCCACTTCCTTCACCTGTGGTTATTCCCGGCAGGAAGCCATGACTCCAAGTCTTGCCTCCGTCTGTGGAAGCTGCCCACCCGATGTCGGTGGCGCCGCCCTGTGCGATGCGTCCCGTCTGAAAAGCCGCGACCAGCGTCGACCCGTTCGCGACCATGTGCGGTTCAACTTCTGTTGCATGCTGTCCCGGGCCCACGCTATACGGGTCGGAACTGACCTGAGTCAAATTCGAACCGACTGGATTGGCCGTGCTGTCCTGATTCGTAGAAATGGATGAAGATGAATTGCTCGAACAACCCGAAAGGTTGAGCAGGCACGACAGTAAGGCGGCCAGCAGAAAAGCAAAAAAGACGGAATCAGGTCTGGACATGAGAAATCCTGGGACGTTCTACAACTTGCCCTGGGCATGTCCATATTCGCGAAGGACCATCAAAAGGTCAATTGCGAGGTGGTATCCCTCCAGTTGCCGACATGACCGGACTGTGCGTCTCAGTTTCAGATACGAAGAGGACCGACAGCTCGTCGCTATAAACCGACTTCCATCCGGATGCGTTGCGGAGCATATTCGAGAGCGCGTCCTCGCGCCGTAAGAGTACGCAGCCTGGATTGAATTGCCGCAACATGCGGTCCCACCCGTCTTCAACGTGCATCAAGTTTAAGTACGATTGGAAGAACTCGCTGCCGTAAAGGTCATGGCGATCATCGACCACGACGCGCGTGCCCGGATAGAGTCTGTAAATCAGGTAGCCGCCCCAGTAGTCGGGACTCAAAACCGGTCCCTTGATCGACTCGGAGGCCAGGAAATTCGCCGCACCCACCGGCATTCGCTGAGGATCGAAGTGTGCATTCATCCACTGATCACTACCGACGCGACCTCCGTGAGCCATAATTGCCAGCGTAAAAATCACGACAAAAACTGGCCAGAGGTGCCCTCGAACACGCGAGTCGATGTATTCCATTCTTTCTGCGAACCTTACCCAAAGTCTCGCCTTGGGCACGGCTGGCCCGAGAACCATACAAAGCAGAATTGCCGCAAATGGAATATTCCTGGAAGCAGTCAAACCGGCGTAGATCGAAAAAAGCACCGTCAAAATTCCGCTCGCCCGCAAAGTGCGGCCGCGTCCGAGCAGGATCGCGACGCTCACCAGCAACAAGGCAAGGAAGCACTTCTCAGCAACATGGTGGAAATTCGGTGATTGAAACTCTTGAATGTGATCGACCAGAAATCGATTTGTCAGGTACGAGTAGATATGAGCGTGCAAGCGCCAGCCGTAGGGATTCGCCAAGCTCGCCGCGACGGTCGCTATTCCTGCGAGGGTCAATCGGCCGAGTTGCCGGCGCGCGGCGATTCTCAACAGAGTATCTTCGATCCGCACATCGGACGACTGCCACCAGTTCCACAAGGCACCCAGCCAGAAGATGCATATCAGCGCGAACCCAAGCAGGAAGCCACCGTGCAGGTTGACCCATAGGAGCATCAGAAGAGGCAGTACCCACAACCGCCCAACAGGTTTCAGCGTTGAGAATCGCAGCGAGCTGGATTCGTCAGAATCCAGTATCCAGAACCAGATTACGAGAAGAAGCCAGCTGAACACGTGCGGGCGCGCCAGAAAGTGAATCATTGACGCGCCGGTCGCCAGAAGTAACAGCGCCAGTGCAATCGGAAGATCGGTCTTTAACCGAAGCAGCCAATGAAATAGAAGGGCAAAAGTAGCAGCGATCACCAAAGCCGTTAGCCAGACGGGGCCGTTGAGCCCAAAAGTCGCATCCAACCAACCCACCACGAGGTCGTATAGCCACTCCCATGCGAACCAAGGCCTGCCTGCCATGGTCGAGGAAAATGAATCCACTCGTGGGACCGCGTGAGTCGCCATGATCTGTTGTCCAGTGCGGATGTGCCAGCCAATTCCCGCGTCACCCAGTAATTTGACGGACAGCGGCGTAAAAACCAAGGCACAGAGAACGGCAGCAAAGAAAAGGTCAGCAACCGAAGGCATCGTCCATTGCACCCATGCTGAGGGCATGGCGTAGGCTGGTGTTTCTGTTGCCGAAGAATCTCTGGAACCCGCAGGCATCGCGTGAATCTTATAAGGTGAGGCAGGGAGCGGCAACATGAGTGATGAAAAGCGAGTTGTCATCGTGGGTGCGGGATTTGGCGGACTGACCGCGGCACAGGCTTTGGGGAGCGGCCCCGTCCGGATTACGGTCATCGATCGCAAGAATTTCCATACCTTTCAGCCACTGCTTTATCAGGTTGCGACGGCCGGGATTTCTCCTGCAGAAATCGCGGCACCCATTCGCTCCATTTTGCGATCTCACAAGAACATTGAAGTGTTGATGGGCGACGTGATCGCGTTCGATCTTGAGCAAAGAATCGTTGAAACGACCGACAGCCGCGTTCCCTATGACTATCTGATCGTGGCGGCCGGAGCGGGGCACTCCTACTTTGGCCACGATGAGTGGGAGGTTTTCGCGCCTGGACTTAAAACAATCGAAGATGCGCTTGAGATCCGCCGGCGCGTACTGCTCGCGTTTGAGCTCGCCGAGCGACAAGCAGCAAGCGGTGAGGGCGATGTTCCGCTTAATTTCGTCGTGGTTGGCGGCGGACCTACGGGAGTCGAGCTTGCCGGGACACTGGCGGAGATTAGCCGGCATGCCCTGACGCACGAATTTCGGTCCATCGATCCGGCGCGCACACACATTCTGTTAATTGAAGGCGGCCCGCGCGTGCTGCCGTCTTACACCGAGGATCTATCTCGCAGCGCCGAGGAGCAATTGAAGCATTTGGGAGTGGAAGTCCGTACCTCCACGATGGTGACGCGGGTAGAGGCTGGCGCAGTAGACATTGGCCAAACGCGAGTTCCTGCCACCGTGGTCTTGTGGGCCGCAGGTGTGGCGGCGTCTCCGTTGGGGAAAAAGCTTACGGATTCTGTGGATCGCGCCGGCAGAGTTCCAGTTCTAGGGGATCTTACCCTGCCCGGACACCCCGAAGTGTTCGTCATTGGCGATCTCGCAGCAACTAAGGATGAAAATGGCAAGCTGCTTCCCGGGGTCGCCCCCGTGGCGATTCAGCAAGGTAAATACGTCGCAAAGATCATCCGGGCAGAATTGGAAGATACCTCACCGGGAAAGACTCCGCGTAAGGCCTTTCACTATTGGGACAAGGGCAGCCTCGCTACGATCGGACGCGCCGCCGCAGTTGCACAGTTCGGCAAGATTCATATCTCCGGGTATATCGCGTGGCTCTCGTGGCTCTTCGTCCACATCCTTTTCCTGATCGGCTTCCGCAATCGCCTACTGGTACTGATTCAATGGGCATGGTCATATCTGACGTACGAGCGAGGTGCGCGCTTGATCACTGGCAGCACCTACCTGCCCGGTTGGACTGAACCGGATAACGGCAAGATCGTTACCAACGCGCAGCCTCGGTCGCAAGAAATTTCCTCCAGCACGCACAAATAGGACGAAAATAGAGTTGAGCTTGGAGAGGCTGTCGATGAAACGATCTTCGGTCCTGGGCATTGTCCTCTGCGCATTGAGCGTCATCGTTCTGTCTTATCCCTTGTCAGCAGAGATCCTTAAAATTGTTGTGGACGACACGATACAGCCCATCAGCGAGGAATATATCGCGCGTGGGATTGCGGAAGCGGCGCGGAGGAATGATCAAGCCGTTCTTATCGAAATCAATACTCCGGGCGGCCTGGTTGACTCCACCCGCCAGATTATCGAGCACATCACGACTTCAACCGTCCCGGTCATCATCTACGTCACCCCTAGTGGAAGCCGGGCAGCTTCGGCGGGCTTCTTCATCCTGGAGTCAGCGGATATTGCGGCGATGGCGCCCGGAACGAATACCGGGGCGGCGCATCCGGTTGTCCTTGGGGGCGGGAAGATGGATGACGTCATGAAGGAGAAACTGGAAAACGATGCCGCCGCACTGATGCGCTCGGTGGCATCGCGCCGGGGACGCAATGTCGAGGTGGCTGAAAGCACCGTGCGCCAGTCCAAGTCCTTCACAGATC
>JASLEQ010000201.1 GCA_030151135.1 Candidatus Sulfotelmatobacter sp.
GGAGAGCAATACCTTCGAGACGCCCTGTGGGTCGTGGGCGGTTTTCAAGTTGGGCCGCTATCTCATGGAATTCACCGGGGAGGCACGCTACGGAGATTGGATCGAGAAGCTGGTTTACAACGGCATGGGAGCGGCGTTGCCTATGGCCGATCGCACCAATCCATTCTTCAACGATATCTGGTCGAAACACGGATGGAACGGCGGCATCCAGGTAGCCGACCGCGGCAAAACCTTCTACTACGCAGATTACCGGCTGGGAGGATCGCGCAAGGACTACTATTATGCCGGCTGGCCCTGCTGCTCGGGCACCTACATTCAGAACATTGCTGAATACCACAATCTGATCTATTTCAAGGACAACGAGAGCCTGTGCGTGAATCTGTTCGTTCCATCGAAGGTGAAATGGGAGTGCGGCGGCACCACAATTCGGGTGAGCCAGCAGACTGCATACCCTGAATCGGAACAGATCATGCTCACCATCAATCCAGAGCGCAATGCGACATTTTCGCTGAAGCTGCGCGTGCCCGGATGGGCAGAAGATGCCAGTATAAAAGTCAACGGCGAGGTGGTCCGAACGCCCGCTCGACCTGGCCAATGGGCTGTGGTACGGCGGACATGGGCAGCGGGGGACCGGGTCGAATACACAATTCCCTTGCACTTGCGAACGGTGCCGATTGATCGTCAGCACCCAAACCGCGTGGCCGTGATGTACGGGCCGGTGGTGCTGGTGCAGGAACAAAGGCCAAGGCTGGCCGGGCCGGATCCAGGGACGCAGATCGTGCAGGCCGGCGAGCCTTTATCGTTTGGCGTATCCGCTGGCCGGACGACGATGCTGCCTTTCTACCGCGTCGGCTTCAATACTCCCTATTCCATGTATTTCGAACTGGTTTGATATAGTTGCCCAAAATGTTGGCGCTGGAACAATCGATGAAGCTGTTTTCGCTAACTTCTTCAAGTCGCGCATTGATTGCGGTCATCCTGTGCCTAAGTACTCTTTCCGCGTTTACACAGGGCGTACCTGATTCCGTTCCGCGGCTCTTTCAGGATCCCGGCGCTGATCCGTCGGCTACGCGGTCATCCCTTGCCGCCGTGGAGTCGGACCTTCGGCATCAAGTCGATGTCGAACCGCGTTCAGCTCCATTGTTGTTCCGGCTCGGCGAGGTGCTCTTGCGTGAGAACAAGCCTAAAGACTCGTTGGATATATACACACGCGCAGCCCGCCTGCAGAAACCTGGCGCCGAACAACTCCGCCTTGTAGCAATGGACTACGCGCTGCTGAAGCTCTACAACGATGCCATTCATTGGTTGCAGATTGCCCATTCCATGGACGCCGGCAATGTCGATATTATGTATGACCTAGGCAGATGCCTGTATACCCAGAGCCGATTCCATGAAGCCGAGCAGATCTTTTCGGAGGTTCTGCAACGTAAGCCGGACAGCATCAAGGCGGAGGAGAATCTGGCATTGACTCTGGATAAGGAGCTTGAGTCCCAACGGGCTGAAGCAGCGTTCCGGATAGCCGTGGCATGGGCCTCCGACCGACCAGCCGACGAGTGGCCGTTCCTGAACCTCGGCGCGTTTCTGCTCGATCACGCAAGGGCGACCGAGGCCGTCCCGTTTCTCAGAAAGGCAATCGACATTGCCCCCACCAATGCTGTCGGCCATGAGAAACTCGGCCGGGCACTTCTGCAGATCGATGACGTGCCTTCGGGCCTGAGTGAGTTGCAAACTGCAGCGCATATCGATAAGAACAACCCTCGCATCCACTTCGAGTTGGGTCGCGCTTACCGGGACGCCGGCGAAAACGAAAAGGCAGCCGCGGAGTTTGCCCTCAGCAAAACCCTATATGGGGTCCACAGCGAAGAATGAACTTCAGGAGGTTGCCGCGGTCGTGAGCGAGGAATCCCTTTTCGCTCCGAGCGTAACTGCAGAGCCTGTTTGTCGGCAATCCCGACCTCCCAAAATGTTTTCAGTGGAATAGATGAGCATGTGCTTTTACCGAGAGGGATGAAGTCAGAACCTCCCACATCTCACCTCTTTGCACCTTGACGGCAAGCCCTTCCCCCTTGTGCGGTGCTCTGCAGCGTGTGCACGGGACGGTCGCGGCCCAGATACCGATGCGGCGGGCGCGATGACGTTCAATGGGACTAAGATGTGGGTGGTGAGCTTCGGCAACCCGTGAACCATCAGCAAACACGATGCCATCGCCGGCGCCGTTCTGGCAACCTAACCCGGCGGAGCGTATCCGACCGCAGCGGTATTCGGCGAGGCGAATTTCTGGATCGCCAACGACCAGGACGACACCGTCACCAAAACTCCCTTCGCGAAGATGCCATCACAGGGGGCAACGGCCGCGGCGGCACACAACCAAAGCCTCGTCGCAGACGGGATCATTGCCCTGCGTATGTTCTCGATCGTTGAAATTTTGCAGAATTCTCGCTGATTCTCTTTGGCGCCCGTGTAGTCGTTGTTGATTGGGCGATGGAAAAAGCTGGCTATTGATCAGACTAGGCAGACCTCGAGGAGCGCCGACCCTTCGTGATGTTGACAAAGATCACCAAGAGGGCAGTTAAAAGTGTCCTGGCGGATTAGGTCCCCGCAAACGGGGTAGGCTTCCGCGATCCACCTTGACGGAGAGTCGCCTATCGTGAGAACTGAAGCGACAGATGTAAGGTGAAGGGCTGACCGCAATCTTTGCGGTATAGCACTGCAGCTCAGCTACCCTGGAGCAAGCAGTATTTTCCAGAGGCCGGCAAATCAGCCGAGTAGAGTGTCCTCGCCGGAGACTCGCCCACAAGAGCGCCCACCTTCTAAGCCGGGGGTTGTGGGTTCGATTCCCGCCTCGTCCGCCATGCCGGCTCCCATCACGGACCTGATCGGCAAATACGCTATGCTGCGTGACAAGGGATTTATGGTTCCCCTAGTCGTCGCCGCATTTCTCGCTGCGGGAGCAATCCAGGACAGGATGTCGATTGGCGCCGGAGAGCACGGCGTAACACTTGACGCCGGCGTGCTTTTGAAATTCCAGGCGGCTGCTGAACCAGGGACCGAAAACCAGAAACGTTGGTTCGCGGCATATCGCTTCCAACAACCGGGTGTAGCGGCTCGGCAATCCGCCCTAAAGCGCCTCTCCAGCGCTCTGATTGATCTAGAACCTCACACCCGAGGCAAGACTTAGTTACGCAGGAAAGCAGACCGCCGAAATGGTCTGATAACGGAAATGCGATTGGAACTGGCTAACGCTTGGGAGCGTATCGACTTCGCTCGTTCGTCGTAAGCAACCCTGAACGGGTTATGGGGCCGACAGATC
>JASLEQ010000203.1 GCA_030151135.1 Candidatus Sulfotelmatobacter sp.
CTGATGTTGTTCGATGTCGCCACTCAGAAGTGGTCTGATCTCGCTCGCGGCACTCCCGACACATGGGGCATCCGCTGGTCCGCCGATTCAAAATACGTCTTTTTCCAGAGCGCCTACGATCTCGAAGACCAACCAGTCTTCCGCGTCCGCGTCAGCGATCGAAAAGTCGAGCAGATTACATCCTCACGCCAAATTCAAAGCACCGACGTCCTGACTTACTTGCTAACAGGCCTCACTCCGGAAAATGATCCCGTAGTTTCCTTGGTACATCGTAATTCCGACATCGATGCTCTCGAGCTCAGCCTTCCATAAGGCGTGCCATTCGCTGGGCAGCGGCTCGCACAGCGTGAGTCTCGTCTCCGTTGATGTGCTGGGAAACATCTCGAAGAATAATTTCACGATTACCGTGAGCCCTTGCGGCGCTCCACCAAGTCCTGGAGTTAAGATTTGCACTCCGCTCTCGGGAGCGACGGTGAATTCTCCAGTGTCGATTGTGGCGGCAGCCACCGGCGTTTCGGGAACTCACATCACTGCAATGCGCGTTTACGTCGACAATGTCGCAAAGTACACGCAAAACGGCGCTTCACTGTCCGCCTCTGTCTCAATGTCGGCGGGTTCGCATTCGATTGCGGTCGTCGGATATCAATCGAACGGCGCGGCACAAAAAACAACGGAGACGATCACTGTTCGCTGAGCCCGCTGGCTCAGTGCGGCACAAACTGGAAACTGCGAATCACAACGGACTGCTTCCGGTGCGGCGTCTTCTTGTAACACCATAGATTGATGCCCACTGGCAACGGCACCTGTGGGATGTTTGTCGCGCTGGACGAATACGTTTCTGTCTTGATGACATCGCGCCTGGTCCCGACCGGCTGATCGCCCTTCATCAGCGTGAATACAATACGATCCGACTTCCAATCGAATCGTGCAGTCGTCACTTTCGCGCCTTTGACATAGAAGTTGTCTTCCCACGCCGAAACGCCCTTAGGCTTGCGATTCCCGGTGGAAGGATAAACCGTGAAATCGGCGTCGCAGCCGTGGCAGGATTTATTCCACTGCGAAAATTCAATGTCGATCTCATCTTCCGCTTCGCCGCCAATCTTGTGAACCGGGCCGTACGTAAAGAGTCCCAACACCGTGTTCGGGTCCATCTTGTAAATGTTCTTTCCTTCAATCACCCATTGATACGTGCCGAATCCGAAGTCCTCCGTGGTGAACAGTTCCGCCGAGGTCCACTTGTGATCGCGCTTGACGATCTGGAGATGAAGGAATTGATGGTCGTCGATCGTGACATTGGCCGGATCGCCGTGTGCCTGCCCCGCCATACCTCCGCTGGTCAGTTTCCAGGTGTGCCCCGCCCAGTTCACAGTTTGGGCATGAAGAACGCTGACAACGAAGAGTATTGCCGTAAAGAAAATCGTTCGGAGAAGTTTCGCAGGCATAGGGCATCCGAATAAAAGCTATTTATCGTCGGATGATCGATGGTATCGCAGATCGGGCTGAGGATCGCCCCACGGACTCTTCAGGATGGAAGGAAATCTCACGGCACGAGAATCACCCTCGTGCCGCTCCACGATTCGATAGATTCTATGCGCCCACCGCCTGGTGATCGGCCAGACGTTTCCGGTTATACCGCAGTGCGACATTCATGAAGACGTTACCCAGGGAGGTCTCGAAGCAGATCATGAGTGCTTCTGTGTCTTCACTGGTCTTGTCGCCCTGCTCAGCCGTAAGAAGCAAGGGCGGGTGCACGCGGAAATGGAATCCCTGGTCGTTTAGCGCCGAGATCGCATTGCCCACAACCTGGTTCGCAAGCTCAAAGATGGTTTCCTTGATCAGCGCGTCGGATTCAGGGAGGTCCGCGCCTGCATAATGGCTGGCCACGCGCACCGCTGTCTGCGGTTCGAGATCCAGAACGATCCGTCCCTCGATGTCGCCCGTCAGAGCAATCATGCCCGCTACGCCTTTGCGGCGATAGGCTTCCTCTTCCATGGTGAGGTTGCCCACCTTTGTCGTGCCCTGCAGGCCTTGTGACAACACGGCGTCCGCCGCGTTGATGAAAGGCTGGATCAATTCCATCTTCATCGCAATAAGCTCCCGGAATTAAGCTCCCGCTCCCGCCGCTACCGCTCCGTCATCGCCCAGCACGTACTTGATGACTTCATACAGAACTTCGGGCTTGACCGGCTTTTGCACGAAATGCCGAGCTCCCCGCTGCAACGCCGCAACAATGTTCTCCTGGTATCCCACCGAGGAGACCATCACGATGCGGGCTTCGGGATGCTGCTGGACGATCCGTTCAGCCGCCTCAATCCCTTCCATCTGCGGCATGGTGATGTCCATGAGCACGATGTCAGGATGAGTGCGGTCGAACTCGCTGATGGCAGTCAGACCGTCGCCGGCCTCAGCCGCCACCTGCCCGCCAAACGTTTCGATCATGCGGGCCAGATTCTTACGGGCGAACACGGAGTCATCCACGATCAGATAACGGACCGGCTGCCCATCCTTGCTGCGCTTCACTGGTGCGAACTGCTCCATACGGACCTCCCCTTTCTACTCCTTATCACGCACGGACACATGTAACCAGATGACTGTGGTCACTGGCATTCCGTGCCCAATCTCAATTTCCCGCGCGCATCGCACGTCCCGACGATCCCATGTCGGACTTCACCGTCCGTCCGCAAATCGCCTGCATCGTCGATGCCATGGTGTCGAGGCCAACCACGCGAATGGCGTACCCGCGTTCAATGGCCGCCTTTGGCATGCCATACACAACGCACGATTCCTCGCTCTGCGCCACCGTCATGCCGCCTTCTTTTCTTATGGCCCCTAATCCTTCCGCCCCGTCATCGCCCATCCCCGTCATCAGGATGCCTACGGCGCTGGTCTTGAACTCTTCCGCCACGCTGCGCAGCAATACATCGGCGCTCGGACGGTGACCGTTCACTCTCGGTTCATCGCTCAACACCACAATGTCGCCCAGAGGGAGGCGTTTCACCTTCATGTGCCGGCTGCCGGGACAGATCAGGACGCGCCCCGGTTGCAACAGATCGCCCGACTGCGCTTCTTTCACCCGCAGCGGGCAGACCTCGTCCAGGCGTCGCGCAAACATGTCGGTAAACCCGTCCGGCATATGCTGCACCACGGTGATCGCTCCCGGAAAGTCCGCCGGAAGTTGGGTCAGAACATATTCCAGCGCCTGCGGGCCGCCAGTCGAAACCCCAATGCCAACAACCTTGTTGGGGCTGCCAGTCGGAGCCGGCAGTTTCTCGGGCGCCGGCTGCTTTCCAGAGAGCATGCGCGGCTTCAGCTTGCACTCGGCGGCGGCCTTCACCTTGGCAATCAGCTCGCGGGCCGTCTCCGCCATGTGCGCCGACGCGTCTTTCGGCTTGGTCACAAAGTCGAATGCCCCCAGGCCCAGAGCTTTCATGGTCACGCTGGCGCCGTCGGTGCTGTGCGAACTGAAGACGATGACCGGAACCGGGTGCTTGCGCATGATCTCTTTCAGCGTGTCGATGCCGTTCATCCCGGGCATCTCCAGATCAAGCGTGACCACGTTCGGTTTCAACTCTTCAATCTTTTTCAGGCAAAACGAGCCGTCCATCGCCGTTCCGACCACGTCAATGGATTCATCTCCCGCCAGCATCTGCGGGATCAGCTTCCTCATCAGCGCCGAATCGTCGACTACCAGCACGCGTACTCTGCTCATGCCTGTCCTCCCGCGGCGGGTGTGAACGCCAGCCGCATGCGGTCGGTATGCGTGAGCAACAAGCCTGCGTTTGTCTGTCCCATTTCCTGCGGACGCAATCGGGCAACATGCTCGACCACCGCAGGCAGGTTCAGGATGAGAACCACCCGCCCGTCGCCCAAAATCGAGGCGCCGGAAACAAGATCTGTCGAGAATGTTTGATCGTCCAGGGCTTTAATGACCAATTCTTCTTCCCCTTCCAGGGCGTCGACGATAAGGCCGTACTTCTTCTCGCCGACTGTAATGACGAGCACGAACAGCTTGCTCTTGCGATCGTCTTCCGCCGCCGGACGTCCCAGCCGCAGAAGCGGCAGCACCTGATTGCGGAGCTGCAGGACTTCGTAGTTGTCGACCTGGTGTACCTCGCCTTCCGTCGTGCGGGCGATTTCGAGCACGGCGTTCAGCGGAATGGCATACAACCGCTGTTCTACCCAGAACAGCAACGCTTTAATGATGGCGAGAGTCAGCGGAAGCTTCAGGCGGAAGGTAGTTCCCCGCCCCAGCCTGGTTTCCAGGCTGACAGAAGCTTTCAGGCGATGCAGCACGCTCTGCACCACGTCCATCCCTACGCCGCGCCCGGAAACCTCGGTGACCTGCTCTGCGGTGGAAAATCCCGGACGGAAGATAAAATTCAGCGTCTCCTGCTCCGTCATTTTGGCGGCTTCTTCAGGAGTCGTCAGTCCGAGTTCAATGGCCTTGGCGCGAATCTTTTGCGAGTCGATGCCGCGCCCGTCGTCGGTGACTTCCACGATCACCTGGTTTCCCTGGTGATAGGCGTTCAGTTTCACGCTGCCTTGCGCGGGCTTGCCCAGGCGCTTGCGCTCTTCCGGCATTTCGATGCCGTGGCTGATCGCATTCCGCACCAGGTGCGTCAGCGGTTCGGCGATTGCATCGAGAATGCCCTTGTCCAGATCGGTTTCCTGCCCGCTGAGCACGAGCTCGACATCGCGTCCACACTGGCGGGCAACATCGCGCACCATCCGCGGAAAGCGCCGGAACAACTGATCTACGGGCACCATGCGGATCTTCATCACCGAGCGTTGCAGATCGTTCAGCACCCGCGCCTGGAAGGCCATCGCATCGGCAAACTTTCCACGCAGCAGTTCTTTGGGATAACGCTTCGAAAATTCGCTCAGCGCCTGCTGCAGCATCGATTTCCCGATGATCAATTCGCCGACCAGGTTCAGCACGTTATCGATTCGTCCCGCTTCCACCCGCAGCAGGTTCTCTTGCGCCGCAGTAACGGACGGCGCGGCCACCGGAACAGGACTTGCTGCGGAAGCTTCAGGCCCTGCAGCCGCCGGGTCTGTGGTCTCTTCTTCCGGCGCCAGAACCGCTGGCACTGCCTGCTTCGGAGCCATGCTGGCTTTGAGAAGAACCTCGACGTTCACTTCCTCAATAATCGTTGGGATCTTGCACTTCGCGGCGATCTGGTCCGGCGTCTGGACGCTCGCCAGCAGGAATTCGATGTGCTTGGTGGCGGCTGGCGACTTGGGGTCCGGTCGAACCGCGATCACCGGGCCCATCGTGCCGACCGCGTTTTGCACCAGCTGACGTCCGGCAATTGGCATCGCGCAGTGCGGATCGATCTTCACCACCACGTGAAGCACGTCCTGGCCCTCGGCCTGCGCCCTCGACATTGCCAGGCGCTCGTACTCGGTCCAAAGCGCAGCTGCCGACGGGGATTTGCTCGCACGTTTTCCGGCGGGCTTGGGCTCTGCCACTTTCACAGTGCCGGGTTTTCCCTTTGCCGTTTTTAATGCGGCCTTCTTTGCTGTCTTGACGGCCTTAACGCTTTTGATGGCCTTGCTCTTCTTCGGCGCCGCTGTGAGCTCTTCGATTCTCCTGCTCAGAGCCTTAGTCGCGGGCAGCTTCGAGTTCTTGTGATAGGCCGCGATCATTTCGGTGAAAATGTCGGCCGTGGCGAAAGCGATATCGGCAACCGCAGCATGATTGTGCGTGCCCTCGAGCGACAGCGCGTCTTCAAACTGGTGCGCCAGCTCGCTCAATTCGCGCAAACCGCATGCCGCGGAATCGCCCTTCAGCGTATGCACCGTGCGCCGGATCGAGCGCACGATCTCTTCATCGCCGGGATTTTTTTCCAGCTTCAGCGCCTCTTCGTTCAAGGCCTGCAGCAGTTCCTGCGAGGTCTCGAAGAACAGTTCTCGTAATTCAGCGCCGCGCTCGTCGGGGGAATTCGTCATCGTTACTCCCTGACCTCAATCCGCTGATACGCCGTCCCGCTATCCTTGTGCACCATCTGGAACTTCTGGGTCAGGCCCAGCAGGCTCTCCGCGTGCCCCACAAACAGATAGCCGTTCGGATTCAAGCAGCGGTAAAACTTTTCAATCAGCCGCTTCTGCTCGGCTTCATCGAAATACATCATCACGTTGCGGCAGAAGATCACGTCGTTGCGTTGCGGCAAATACTCGGTCTTCAAATTGTGGAAGTCGAAGTGGACCATTTCTTTCAACGCCTTCTTGATGGCGTAACGGTCGGCGACCTTGTCGAAATAGCGCAGGCGGTAGCCGTAGTCGACCATCGACATCTGGTGCTCGCTGTACATGCCTTCCTGCCCATGCCGCAGCACCGAATAACTGATGTCGCTGGCCAGGATTTCCACCCGCCACGGCGGCGGAATCAGCGGCTTCGGCAACGGAAGTTCCATCGGTAGCGGGTTCCGCAAGTAGTAATACGCCAGCGCATCGGTGACCAGCATCGCCAGCGTGTACGCTTCCTGCCCCGTCGAGCAGCCCGCGCTCCATATGCGGATCGTATATTCCCGCCGCGCGCTTTTATGCTTCAGCACCTCTTCGAGAACGGTCTTCTGGAACAGATCGAGCTGCGCCTTGTGCCGGAAAAAACTGGTCTCGTTGACCGTCAGGTTTTCCAGCAACTTGGCCAGTTCCTGCTTGCCTTCGTTGCTGATCAGGAGCCGGTAATAGGCGTAGAACGAGTCGGAGCGGCATTCCTTCAGCCGCTTCAACAGACGGTCCTGGAGAAAGTGGGTGCGGCGCTCGTCGAAGTGCATGCCGCACTCCTGATAGATGAGCGCCTGCAGAAGTTTCAGTTCCGCATCGGTCAATATTGGAGCTGGTGCCGCTCCGGATGTGCTCATGCGTATTCTCGTCCCTGATGTCAGTGACCCGGGGCTCGGTGGAGAGTTGTCAGCAACCCCGCCCAGCACTGCCCGGTCACCAGAAAATTCCGAATCACAGATCGTGCCGTTCCCTGCCGGGCCACCGGTCGCTGATCACGAGCGCTGGCCAGTTACTTTTCTCTCTACCGTGCTGCGGCCGCCCGCGCCTCGGGCTTGCCCGCTTTCTTTTCCGCAGACTCGTCTTTTGCGACCAGGCTTGCCGGCGCCAACAGCTTGTTCATATCGAGCAGGACCACCAGCCGCCCGCCCACTTTTCCCAGCCCGGTAACGCAGTTCAGCCCGCCTTCCTGAAACACTGCTGGCGGAGCTTCCACGGCGTCGGCCGGAATCTTCAGAACCTCTGACGCGGAATCGACGATCAGTCCAGCCAGCCGCCCGGAATGCTCCACGACCAGGATGCGGTTGTTCTTTCGGACCGCCGCGTTCTTCTCTCCGAAGCGCTTGCGCAGATCCATCACCGAAACGATCTTCCCGCGCAGGTTGATGACGCCTTCAAGATAATCGGGAGCGTCCGGCACCGCGGTGATCTCCGGAACGCGCACGATTTCGTGCAGCGAGGTGATGGGTACGCCGTAGGTCTCGCGTCCCACCTGAAAACCGACGATATGAAGTTCGCGGCTCATAATCGAGGCTCCTGAAATGCCGCCTAGTACTGCGCTCCGGCTGCCGCCCGCTTGACCCCGCGCGCCGAGTCCGCCATCGATGGCCGACCCGACTCGCCTAGAGAGAAGCGGTCGATGAATTCCAGCAGGCTGCGCGACATCTTCGACATCTGCTCGGATGAAGCCGCCAGCTCTGTCGAACTCGAGGTGGACTGCTGCACCAGCTCGCGCATCCGCTCCATCGCCTTCACCACCGCTTGCGCACCCGATGCCTGCTCTTCCACCGCCGAGTTGATCTCGTGCGTGATTTCGTTGAGACGAGTCGTCGCCCTCGCAATTTGAGACGAGCCATGCGACTGCTCGTTCGTGGCCGCCCCAATCTCCTGCGCGAACTTGTAGACCTCGGTCACAACGTTCGAGATCTTCTTCAGCGCGGAATTCAGCTCGGATCCGAGCGCCAGGCCTTCGTTGACGATGGAGGTCGATCGGTCCATGTTCTCGACGGCCTTGCGCGCTTCCTTCTGAATGCTCTGAATCAGTTCGGAGATTTCCTTGGTCGACTGCGCCGACTTTTCTGCCAGCTTGCGCACTTCGTCGGCGACCACGGCAAATCCCAGTCCATGTTCTCCGGCGCGGGCCGCTTCGATCGCTGCGTTCAACGCCAGCAGGTTCGTCTGCTCGGCCAGATCGTCGATGACTTCGATGATCTTCCCGATATCGTCCGCCCGCTGGCCGAGAGCTCCAATGATCTCGCCCGAGGAATTAATGGTCGTATTAATACGGTTGAGGCCGTCGGTCGCCTTTTCCATCGTGCCGATGCCGTTGTGAACTTCTTCCCGCGAGCGGTTCGAGATGTCGAGCAGCACTTTCGCCGTGTCGGCCACGCGCTGGATCGATGCCACCATCTGATCGATGGACGCCGACGTCTCGCTGACGCTCGAAGCCTGCACCTGCGTCGACTTCACCATGTTCTGCACGTTCACGCTCATCTCGTGCATCGTGCTGGTAACTTCATCAATCGCCGAAGAGGCTTGCAGGCCGATCTTGGCGGAATCATCCGACGCTCCAGCCACCTGGTTCGAGGCGCTCGCCACTTGAGACGATGCGTCGCGGACGCTTCGCACCAGCCCGGCCAGCCCTTCCACCATCTTGGCGAAGGCGTTGCCCAGCGTGTCATGCGAGGAACGAGGCTTCACTTCCAGGGTCAGATCGCCCCCGGCAATGGCCTCGGACACTCCAGCCATCTCCTTTAAATAGGTGACCATCTTGTGGAAGGTTCGGGCCAGCTCACCGATCTCGTCATCCCGCGTAAGATCGATGTTGTGCTCCAGATCGCCCGTGTTCCCGATGGCGCGGGCCACATTCATCAGGTTCGTCAGCGGCTCTGTGATCCCTTTCGCGGTGCGGAAGGCGATAATCGCGCCGGCGACCACCGCAATCAGCGTGCTGATCAACGAAATCGCGATCGTCCAGGTGGCGGCGCTGTCATCCGACTTCCGGCGCTCTTCCACCAGCTTGTGATTTTCGGTCTCGGCCACGTCCAGTGAATCGGTGGAGTTCTTCACCCACGAGGACGCGTCCTTCTGAAGGTAGTAAATCTGCAGCTCGGCGACGGTCGCATTCCCCGAATCCACGTCTTTGCGCTTTTCGATCAGCGGTTGGGAGAATTCCTTCGCCCACGACTGCTCCAGTTGCTGCACCTTGTTCAATGAGGTCTTGACCTGGTCCGAGCTGGCCAGGGCTTTGCCCTGCTCGAGCTTCTCGTTGAGAAGGCGCAGACCGTCGTTCATACGGTCCACTTCGCGCGTGTCCCCGCTCAGCAGGTAGTTGCTGAGATAAAGACGGTTCTGCATCATCTGGAATCGCACCTGGTTGGTGGCGTCGGCCAGGTCCAGCGACTCCTGAGCCGCCTTCTTCGCGGCGTGCTCGCGCTGCACCGCGGACCAGTTCACCAGAAACAACACCACCACCATCGTGAGGATGATGCCGAAGTTGACGTATAGCTTCTTGCCGATAGTCATGCCCTTCTCCTCCGCGGAGTTGCCACTTACCGCGGCTCAAACTTGAAGTCGATAACGCCCGTACTCTCTGCCGGTGCGGGATCAAAACGCCATTTCTTGGCTGCATCCAACGCGGATGTCGCCAACACCGGATGGCCCCCTACGACCCGCGCTTCCTTCACCGTGCCGTTCGGAGAAACCACTACTTCAATCTTTACCGTCCCCGAGATCTGCATCTTCCTTGCAAGCTCCGGATATGAGGGTTGCACCTTCGTCTTCGCCCGCCGGATGATTTCGTCATTGGCACTCGTCTGGCCCCCTGACTTGCACGGAACCGAGATGGTGCAGATCGCCAAGACGGCCAGTAATGCTCCTACAAGTCTTCGAGACACAGGTCCTCCTAAGGATTTTGAAACTGGCAAGACTCGACCGTGCAATGGCCGGGCCATGGGAACGTTCTCGCGAAAACCAAAGTAATGACACTCAACTCGTTGAATGCCCATTACTTAGGCCTGTCTCAAAGAGGACCGCAGAAGAGTTCGGGAATTAGCGCTGTCTCATTCGGCAAAATCGGGTTAGTGTTTCTCAGGGTGAGACGAAAATCTCATCCCGAGTCTCGGGATTTCACACAAAGGCACCTCCCCTGGCATTTCCCTTGACTCAAAATGAGATGAAATATACTTTCCCAAATAGATTCAAGCACTTGTGAATCCAGGACCCTATTCCACCACGGGCAGTGTGGGAGTCGGTAATTCAGTCGTCCGTCCCTTTGTCCCCACAGAAAGCAGTAGTGATACCCATGGTTTCGAAGCAGGATTTCAGCAACTGCTTCTGCAAATTGCAGCCAAAGCCGTTGAACGCACGACTTCGGCTTCTCTGATCGAATTGACATGCCGGATGAGTCGTGTGTACTTACAGGATTCCGGGGTCTACTTCTGGAAGTGTCAAATCTGCGAAGAAAATTTAGGCAAGAAAACGAAAGGAAAAATTTCATAAAGGTTTGTCCGAA
>JASLEQ010000219.1 GCA_030151135.1 Candidatus Sulfotelmatobacter sp.
GTGATGTTGGGGCTGTCTGATTTCGGACACTCCAGTTCGGCAGCGGACGGCGAAGATCGCGGAAAGAAGAGGCGCGCACTTGCAAATAAAGCAATTCCGCTGATCTCGAAGCGGCACTTCATTTGCTGCAGTGGGCGCGAGCACATCGCGAGGGCTGTCTATGAAGAAGACCGAGAGGATGCGTCAGAGTGTGTCAGGTCCGCTGGCGGAGGCGGACATCAAGGATCGCGAGGAACAGGGTTGGAAGCTCGTGGCCGTGGAGTGGGAACGTGAGATCGAGACCTCGGACCAGCAGCTACCCGGGGATGTTCCGTTCGGGCTTCGAGTCTCCACAGACACTCAGGCACTGGTGGA
Source organism: Candidatus Sulfotelmatobacter sp. (assembly GCA_030151135.1). The sequence continues at coordinate 355 of JASLEQ010000219.1, forward strand.
GGATCTGGATGAGCGGGAGGTTCTGGTGGAACTGATGGACCTTCTCGTCGTACAGGAAGGTTCGTATTCGCGCGTGGCAGCCGAACTCAACAGCCGCGGACATCGCACGCGCGAAGGCTCTCTGTGGACGCCTATTTCGGTTTTCGAAATGCTGCCGCGGCTGATTGAAGTGGGGCCATACTTGTTTCGCAGCTCGGAGTGGACTCAACGAAAGCAGCCCGTGGCGCGCTGAGAAATCTTCGTCGACTCAGAGCTTATCTCCGGCACGCCAAGGAACCGGAAAGCCCTTCATCCCCGCTCCTGATGCCCCCTCGTGTTTCCAAGGCAGGCGCCGTGGACTATGCCCAATACGTTCGATCCAGGCTGCGGTACTGGATCGCTTCGGCAATGTGCTTGGGTTGAAGATCCGGAGTGTCTTCAAGATCGGCGATCGTGCGGGCGACCTTGAGTATCCGGTCGTGGGCGCGTGCGCTAAGGCCCTGCTGGGTCATAGCGCGCTCGATCAAACGTTCGCAGTCTGCCGACAGTTCGCAGAACGTGCGGATATGTCGGGAACTCATCTGGGCATTGCAATAAAGCTTCTCGCGCGAAGTGGCGAATCGTTCAAGCTGTTTCTGGCGCGCGCGGATCACGCGGTCGCGGATCTTTGCCGAATCTTCCGGCACCGTGCTGGAACGCATTTCCTTATAGTTCACCGCCGGCACGTCAATATGAATGTCGATGCGGTCCATCAGCGGTCCTGAAATTTTCGAGATATAGCGTTGGATCATCGGCTGGGTGCACTGGCACTCCCGCGTGCGATCGTTGTGGAACCCGCAAGGGCAAGGATTCATCGCAGCAGCCAGCATGAAACGAGCCGGGAACGTCAGCGACATGGAGGCGCGGGCAATCGAAACCGTGCCATCTTCCAGAGGCTGCCGCAGGACTTCGAGCACATTGCGGGGAAATTCCGGCAACTCATCCAGAAACAGAAGGCCGTTATGGGCGAGTGAAACTTCGCCTGGGCGCGGAATGACCCCGCCACCGATCAGTCCCGCATCGGAGATGGTGTGATGCGGCGATCGATACGGCCGCGTGCCGACCAGCCCAGTCTTTTGATCGAGCACTCCGGCAACGCTGTGAATTTTCGTTGTCTCAAGCGCCTCTTCAAACGTGAACGGAGGCAGGATCGTCGGCATGCGCTTTGCCAGCATGGTTTTGCCCGAGCCAGGTGGGCCGATCATCAGAATGTTGTGGCCTCCGGCGCAGGCGATCTCGATGGCGCGCTTGGCCGTCTGCTGTCCACGGACATCTTTGAAGTCGACAAAGAAGTGTTGCGATTCACGCAGCAGCGAATCACTATCGGCCTTGATCGGGAAGATGCCGTTGCCGGAATTAATGAAATGAATGACATCCAGCAGCGACTTCACAGGATAGACATCTACTCCGCCGACCATCGCGGCTTCTTTCGCGTTCGCCTCGGGAACGATCATGCGGGAGATTTTGCGTCCCCGGGCCTCGATCGCAATGGGGAGAGCGCCGCGAACACCGCGCACGCCGCCGTCGAGGGAAAGCTCGCCCACAAAAAGGCAGTCCGGGATTTCCTTTTTCGTCAGGCCACCATAGGCTCCGACGATCCCAAGAGCCATGGGCAAGTCGAATCCTGATCCTTCCTTTTTTATGTCGGCGGGAGCCAGATTGATGGTGATCTGGGTCGGTGGAATGTCATAGCCACAGTTCTTCAGCGCGGCCCGAACACGGTCACGGCTTTCGCGCACGGCGGCGTCGGGTAAACCGACGGTATGGAAATGGTCCTGGTCCGACTTGATGCCCGAGCAATCGACCTCGACCTGGATGATGTTGGCATCGATGCCGAAGACGGCGGCGCTGAGTGTTTTGTAAAGCATCGTTATGTAGACACCGACGAAGTCCCGTATGGAAAGCGGGCCGACTGCAAACCCGTGAATCAAAGTTCTTGAACGCCATTCCATTCGACGCGAGAACGGCTGAGGTCGCGCCGACAGGCTGCTGTTCCAGCTGACCAAGGTACCGGCTGGTTAGCCCGCTGGCTGTGACTGATGTCACTTGTAGTTGCAGAAAATGAAAATTCGTTCCGAAATGGGACTACGGCAGAGGGCCAGTCCAGAGCCAGTACCATGGTTCTCAACAATCCGGTTGTTGGCTGGGAGCAATCAATTTAGGATGGCCCTTAACACCTAACCTCCTTATGAGCCTGGATTTCGACAGCCCACCAGGGCCCAAGAAGCCTTTAGGGAATCTGGATCAGGAAGAGTCCCAGCTTTGGCGATGGGCACTCTGGTTCATGATCTTCCTGGCAGCGGCGCTGGCAGCGCTGCTTTGGGAACGCCTGGAAAATATTCCTTTCCAGCTGCGCGCCATTCCAATCGGCGTGCTCGCACTGTCGATTCTGTTTGCGATGTACGCCTACGGCCGTCGCCGTGAGGTAAGCGACCTCAAGGGAGTCCTGCGCGGCCTGCAGGAACATGTGGGTGCCGCTCCCTCCGAAGAGCAACTCGATCAACTTAGCCAAGTCATCATGCGCTCGCAGCGCAACTTCAAGGAGCTCATCGATTCCTTTGATGATCCGGCCTGCGCGGTGTCGCTTGATGGAACTTTGCGAACCGTGAACCGTCGTGTTACCGAACTGACCGGCCTTTCGTATTCGAACCTGGTGGGACGCAAGATTTATGAATTTGTAGAACAGCCATCGCGCGATGAAGTGGAGCGCGGCCTCGGACGTTTCCTTGAGAAAAGACGCTGGGCAGGAACGGTCAAGATCCAGCTCAAGAACAGCTCGCGGCCGATTTATCTCGAATGCGTGCTCAATGGGATCCTCAAGGGCGATGAGGTTGTAGGCGCGAGCGTACTGGGCCGCGATGTCACCGAGCAGCGCGAGAAAGAACTGCGTTTTACCGAGCTGTTCGAAACGCTGCAGGAAGGAGTTTACTTCAGCACGCCCGAAGGGCACTTGCTCGATGCCAATCCTGCGTTGGTGAGGATGCTTGGTTACAACGAAAAGCGGGAGTTGCTCGAGGTTGCGCCAGAGGCATTGAATCTTGATCCAGGACCGCCGGTGCTGGGGCGGGCGGTTGACGATCGGGGTGGCGTGCGCACGCGCGAGATCAAGTTGCGCCGTAGCGATGGCAGCCCTGCCGTATTCCTCGATTCGTCTCGAGCAGTGTGGGACGCGTCGGGAAACATCATCCGGTACCAGGGAACGCTGGTCGACATTACCGAAAAGCGCAGCATGGAGCGCCAACTGGCACAGCAGGAAGAATTCCGCCGCCGGATGCTGGAAAGTTTCCCTGACCTGATTCTTGTGGTCAATCTCGAGGAACGATATACATTTGTGAGCGCGCGCGCCCTCGACATCCTCGGATACCGGCCGGATGAGATGCTCGGCAAAAAGATTTCAGAATTGTCCGATTATTCAGCGGACCTGCTGTCTCTCTATCAAACCATAGTCTCAGGCGGTCCGGCATTTGGCTCGGCGGAATTTGGCATGCGGCACCGGGATGGAAACACGCGGACCATGCGGCTTTCGGGCAGTCAGTTGGTGGACGCCGACGGCAAAACCACCGGCGTGATCATGTCAGTGCGCGACATTACCGTGGAACGCAAACTCGAACAACAGATTGTTGAAAGCGAGCGGCTGGCTGCAATGGGCGCCATGATCGGCGGCGTTGCCCACGAACTCAATAATCCCCTGACCAGCATTTTAGGAGTCAGTGAACTGCTGCAGGATACCGAGCACAACGAGACGACCCGCAAGCATCTGATGATGCTGCAACAACAGGCGCGCCGCGCCGCCGAGATCGTCCAGAATCTGACATACTTTTCGCGCCCGCCGGCGCCGGGCAAGAGCCGCATCAATCTGTTTGAGATTGTCGAGCGCACCTTGAACCTGCACGCCTATTCCCTGCGGAAGAACAACATTACAGTCGATCTTCTGAAAGAAATGGGCGTGCCATACGCGCTCGGAGATCCTCACCAGTTGATGCAGGTGTTTTTGAACCTGATCGTCAACGCCGAGCAGGCAATTCGCGAGGTAAGGGATAAAGGATCTTTGCGGATTCGCTTTGGAAAAGGCGAAGGCACGGTCTGGGTCAGCTTCCATGATGATGGCAACGGCATCGCCAAGGAAAATCTGGCCAGCATCTTCGATCCGTTTTATACGACGAAGCGCCCTGGAAGAGGCACGGGACTCGGCTTGAGCATCTGCAAGTCCGTCATGAAGGAACACAGCGGGAGCATTGAAGCGGTGAATGCGCCGGATGGCGGAGCGGTATTCACGGTGACCCTACCGGCAGCGGCATAGACTGGATGCTGTCTTTACAATAATTTAGTCGCGCTCTATGGCCATCGCCACCGCGTTCCCGCCCCCTAGACAAAGCGCAGCGATTCCACGCTTCACATCGCGACGAATCATTTCATAAAGCAGGGTGACCAGTACTCGGGCGCCGCTGGCTCCAATGGGATGGCCGATCGCGACGGCGCCGCCGTTCACATTCACCTTCTCGGGATTGAGCCCGAGTTCGCGCATGACGCCCAATGCCTGGACTGAGAACGCCTCGTTCAGTTCGTAGAGATCCACGTCGTCATTCTTCCAGCCCGTCTTCTTCCATATCTGCTGGACTGCCCCGACTGGAGCCATCATGACCCATTTGGGTTCGACGCCGCTGGTGGCTTGCGCGACGATTCGGGCCATCGGCTTCACCCCCAGTTCTTTTGCGCGTTGCGCGCTCGTCACCACAACTGCAGCGGCCCCGTCATTGACTCCGGGTGCGTTGCCGGCCGTGACCGTGCCATCTTTCTTGAAAGCGGGTTTCAGAGAACGCAGAACCTCAATCGTCGTGTCTTCGCGCGGGCCCTCGTCTTTATCGAAAACTGTGGGAGCGGCACCTTTCTTCTTGGCGGGAATTTCTACGGGCACGATCTGCGATTTGAACCGGCACTCCTTGATAGAGGAAACGGCTTTGCGGTGAGAGTTCAATGCGAACTCATCTTGCTCTTCACGCGTGATGCCATACTTCTCGGCAACATTCTCTCCAGTGATGCCCATGTGGTAGTCGTTGTAGATGTCCCAAAGTCCATCGTGCACCATGGAATCGACAATTTGCGCGTTCCCCAGACGATATCCCTTACGCGCCTGCGGAAGAAGATAAGGCGCGTTCGTCATCGACTCCATTCCTCCGGCGACCACGATGGAACTGTTTCCGGTCTGCACCGCTTGGGCTGCGAGTGCGACCGCTTTCAGTCCGGAGCCGCAGACTTTGTTTATTGTCATGGCACCCGTCGCGGGAGACAGTCCACCGAAGATTGCGGCCTGCCGCGCGGGATTTTGTCCGAGTCCCGCGGAGACGACATTACCCATGATGCACTCATCGACCTGCGAAGGATCGATGCCGGCGCGCTTCACCGCTTCGCGTACGACGATGGCGCCGAGTTGCGGCGCGCTGAAGTCCGAGAGGCTGCCTTGAAATTTGCCGACAGGCGTTCGGCATCCTGAGATGATGACAGCATCGTCGAAAGTAGGCATAAAATGCGGACTCCAGCGAAGATTTCGCTCTGCCATTATAGATGAGCGAGCGCGACAAAAAGCTTCTGCGCCGCTCGACTTCGATTCGCATGTTGCTCTCGGTTCATCAGCTCTCTTCCAGTGTTAGAACTCTCGGGAACATACTCGCGAGCAATCACGTGAACTCGAATTTCGATACGATCGCGCTTGTCGACATAAAATTTTGGTTGACTTTAGCGATGAGTTTTCGTTCGGGATGACTTTGGTGTCACGACTTGCGCGAATCAGATGTCATTTTTT
>JASLEQ010000261.1 GCA_030151135.1 Candidatus Sulfotelmatobacter sp.
TAGTCGCGGAAGCGGTGCCGGTGCTGGATCCCCAAACCACGCTGAATGCGCTGGTGGTGTTATCGTTCCAGGGAAGCGAGCTGCCCCAGACCACCGACGATCCCCAAACGACCGAACTGCCCCAGACGACCGACGTTCCCCAGACAACCGACGTTCCCCAAACCACCGAGCTATTGGAGACCGTCGAGTTTCCGTAGGCCAGTGAAACCGAATGAGACTGCGGATTAAAGGTGACGTACGGAGAGAGCGCCGAGCCAACCGTTGCCGGGGCAAGGTCGGTATTCGTTGTCGCCGCCTGTACGTTTAGAAGTCCTGAGCCGACTGTGAACAAATCATAAAAGCTCAAGAAGCTTTGCAGCAGGTGAGGTACATACGCAGATGTGGAGACCAGGCCCAGTTTGCTGGCAGTCTTCATCAGACGTGCTTTGACCTGATCGGGGGTGAGAGTGTTCTGCTCCTGCAGCAGGATTGCCGCAGCCCCCGCCACTACTGGCGTTGCCATGCTGGTGCCACTGAGAGCGAAGTAATCCGCTTTTCCGTCAGTACCGTTCACGACCTCCGACGGATAGGCGGCTTCAAGAGTCGCACCGGGCGCAGAAAGAGAAACGATTTGATTACCCGGCGCCATAATGTCGGGCTTTACGACATGGTCGTAAGTGGTAGGGCCCTTTGAACTATAGCTGGCGACAGTCTCCGCCGAAAGGAGCGAAGATCCATTGCTCTTTGTGGCGCCGACCGTGATCACATACGGATCGTTGCCAGGTGCCGTGACGGTTCCGTAACCGTTGCTGGACAACACTCCCAACCGACCATAGTTGCCGGCGGCTACAACGACAACGATGCCGGAATTCCATGCTGCCTCAACTGCCTGGCAGAGAGGATCCTGGGTGTAGCTGGTCGGGATTCCACGGCCCAAAGACAGGTTGATCACGCGAATGTTGTAGGTGTTCTGCAGGGCAATCGCCTGCTGAATGGCCGCGATTACCGTACTGTCGGTGCCTGCTCCATTGGCATCGAGGGCGCGGAGATCGACCAGGTTTACTCCCGGAGCGACACCTTGATACTGACCGCCCGAAAGATATCCGTTGCCTCCGATAATTCCCGCGACGTGCGTGCCGTGACCGTACAGGTCATAGTTGGCGCCGCTGGAATTCTTCGTGGCCGTACCAGTGAAATCCTGGTGATAAACGACGCGCGAATGGGTTTCGGTGGAATCCCAGAGATCGGGATGGCTGTCGTTGATTCCGCTGTCGATCACGGCAACACCGACGCCAGCGCCAGTAAGTCCGGTGGCCCAGGCGGAAGGAGCGCCGATGGCGGCGTCCGTCGTGTCGTCCATGAGCTGCATCGGATGATCAATGGTCACCGAAGCGATATTGGGATCGGCCTCAAGGGCTGGCAGAGCGCTCACCGGAACGGTGAATGCTGCACCCTTGATCATATGAAGCTTATTGTGCAGCAGAGCTCCTCGGCCGTGCATCGTAGCGTAGTGAGCAGCGGTGGGCGTTTCCTTGTACTGCACGATGACTCGAACTGTTTGGCCCTTGGACTGTCCCTGCTTTGCTTGCGATAGCATCCCAGCGAGTTCCGGGGCGATGGGCGAGCGTGCTCCGGAGTTCTGGGATTTTGCGGGCTGGCCGAAAGCCATGCTCGCCGATAGCAGAAGAACCATCCCCAGGCGTTTACCCCAAGCCGCGCTGTGGCGCTCATTGCGCCCGCTGGGCTTCGGTACTTTTTGTGTCCGCACCATAAAGTGGCACCCTTTCTGAACGTACAGGGGGAAACTCCAGTTATGCCGCATTGGGCTTGTTGCACGGCTTACGCCATTCGTTTGCTTGTAAGTTATTGATTCGGTTATGTTGTTTTTGGTGGCAAGAGTCTGATTGGGCCAATCTGTCCCCGCACAGTGGGCGTGAGACAATCTGTCCCGCTTTCATAGGGGCGAATCTTAGCGGCCGGCAGCTTGGCTGGTGGAGAGCGGCGCGGGCATTCTCGGAATGGACGCAATCAGCCGCTGGGTGTAGGAGTGACGCGGATCGGTGAGGACTTTCAAGGTCGGTCCGGATTCGACAATCTCACCGTGATGGAGAATGGCGACTCGATCGCAGATGCCGGCGACGGACGCGAGATCGTGTGAGATGTAGAGAATTGACATGCCGGAGTTCCGGTTCAAATCCCGAAAGAGGTTGAGAATTTCCGACTGAGTGATTACGTCGAGGGCGCTGGTGGCTTCGTCGGCGATCATGAGTGACGGACTGTGCATGACTGCCATGGCGATCAAAACGCGCTGAGCTTGTCCGATGCTCATTTGCGATGGATACTTTGCCAGAAATTCATCGGAGGATGGCAGGCTGACGCTGTCGAGAGACTTGCGGATGACCCGATCGCAGTCGGATTGCGAGGACGCGTGAGCACGCCAAGCCTCGTTGAGTTGCGTTCGAACTTTCAGCGCTGGATTAAGGGAAGAAAGGGGACTCTGAAGAACCAGCGAGATTTTTCTTCCACGAAGGTCGCGCATTTCGCGTTCGCGGAGCTTTAGCAGGTCGACACCGTCAAAACTAATCAATCCATCCGTTTGTGTTTTTTTCCGATCGAGCAAAGACAGAATCGCCAGGGCAAGCGTGCTCTTTCCTGAGCCGCTTTGCCCGATCAATCCGAGGACCTCGCCGCGGCGGACCTCGAGAACTACATTTTTCAGCACAGGCGGTTTATCACCGTAACGGACCGAAAGGTGCGCTGAGAGCAGGATGTCTTTTAAGCCTTGATCCATTTTCATCATTAGAGGAAGAGAGGACAACCTCACTTCACCGACAGCCGATCCATATTCCAGTATGTTTGCGGAGCCAGAATCACAGGGTTGGCGCCGTGAACTGTTGTCGATACCGCCGACAGGGCATTTCGATTGACAAGATAGATAAAGGGCATTTGTT
>JASLEQ010000278.1 GCA_030151135.1 Candidatus Sulfotelmatobacter sp.
TTGCGGAGCAGGCATGGGGAATTTCTTTATCGTAAGTTACACTTGTTCTCCGACCATGACTCAACTCCGCGCCGCTGTTCTGTTGACACTTGTCTGTTCCGTTTCCCTGCACGCCCAGCAAGCGACACCCGCTCGGCCGCCACTGTTTGGCGCGCCGCAAATGACGCCGGCGCAGCAGGAGAACTTTCCCGCACAGCTGCTAAACGAACTCGAATCGATCAAGCTGGCCGCGCTCGCGGATGATTATGCATACCAGCAGGTCGAGCACCTCACCGATAACATCGGCCCGCGAATCAGCGGTTCCGCGCAGGCAAGCGGAGCCGTCGAATACGTCGCAGGAGAACTCCGCAAGCTTGGCCTCGAGGTGCAGTTGGAAGAAGTCAGAGTGCCGCACTGGGTGCGAGGAGCCGAGACGGCCGAACTCATTGAATATCCCGGACAGGTTTCCGGCACGACGCAGAAAATTGTTCTTACCGCACTCGGAGGCAGTACATCCACTCCGGTCGAGGGTCTGAGTGCAGAGGTGGTGGTGGTGAACACCTTCGACGAACTGAAGGCGCTCGGACGCGAGAAGATTGCGGGCAAGATCGTCCTGTTCAACGAAATCTTTGACAAGCAAAAAGCCGCTGCGGGTCTAGCGTTCGCAGCCTATGGCGAAGCGGTGCGTTATCGCGGGGCTGGGGCGAAAGCTGCTGCAGACCTAGGTGCGGTCGCATCGCTGGTCCGCTCCGTGGGGAACGCCGATTACCGACTGCCCCACACCGGCTATAGCGCGCCCGCCGGCATTCCTGCCGGAGCGCTCGCGGCGGAAGACGCCGACCTGATCGCCCGCCTTTACAAAGAGGGCCGGGTCCGGATGCACCTGACGCTGACGCCGCAGAAACTTCCAGACGCTGTCAGCTACAACGTGATCGGAGATCTTAAAGGCAGCGAGCATCCCGAGGAGGTCGTCGTGGTATCAGGGCATCTCGATTCGTGGGACTTGGGCACCGGCGCGATTGACGATGGCGCCGGTGTTGTTGTGGCTATGGAGGCTGCCGAAGTCCTGCAAAAGCTCGGGCTGCATCCGAAGCGCACCCTGCGCGTGATCGCGTGGATGGACGAAGAAAATGGCGGCGCAGGGAGCAAGACTTATACCAAAGATCACCTGAACGAATTTCCGCATCATATCGCTGCGATCGAAAGCGACAGCGGAGCATCACATCCGTTGGGATTTGAATCGCGCATCAGTGGAAATGCTGCCGAACTACTGCGCCCCGTGTTGAACATCCTGCAGAGTTTTGGGTCGAATGTGCTGCAACCGAGCGCTTATGCGCCGGGAGCCGATATCGCCGGAATGTCAGAAGCCGGGGTGCCCACGCTGGGGCTGATGCAAGATGGGCGCATCTACTTCAACTACCACCACACGGCGGCCGACACGCTCGACAAGATTGTTCCCAACGAACTCCGCGAAAACGCTGCAGCGATGGCTGTCATGGGTTATGCGCTGGCGAGCATGAAGGATCCACTACCCCGCTAGATTCTTGATTGCTGCTGCAACCTGCGAATACCCGGCGAAAGGTGAACCCTTCCGGCGGTTGACGCATCTTAAATTACGGTCGTATCATGAGCGTTTGGCCCTAATGACCAAGGACGCCTCTTGTGGGGGCGTCCTAAAACTTTGATAAGCAATTTTGGTCCTAGTCATCATGGATAAGAAGAAACTCGAAGCTTTTAAGAAACGTCTGGAAACGCGGCAGCAGGAGCTGCGCCGCACTGTGACCCGCAACCAGGCCGACGGCCGGAGCGCGGATGAAGACACAGCCGCGGCTGACATTGCCGATCGCGCCGCCAGCTCGTACACCAAAGAATTTTTATTCAGCCAGAGCAGCAATGACCGCCAGCTGCTGATGATGGTGGACGGCGCACTGGCACGCATCCGCGAAGGCAGCTTTGGCGAGTGCATCAGCTGCGGCAAAGAGATCAATGCAAAACGGCTCGAAGCTGTGCCGTGGACGCGGCATTGCATCGAATGCCAGGAAAAGCTCGAAAAGGGACAGCTGGAAGAAGCTTCGCGCTAGATTCACCGATACGTTCTAACGCCGCCGAGTTCTCGGCGGCGTTCACTTTTCTGGTGAAGAAGAGGCTTTTCTTGCGGCGGCGAGAAAGTACATCCCCTGAACGCGTTCACGCCGACTTGAGCTGGAATGGCATCTTCCTGAGCCTCTGACCGCATGCGGCGTAGATCGCATTCGCGACTGCGGGTGCGGCTGGGGGCAGCGCGGGTTCTCCCATTCCGCCCGGGTCTTCTTTGCTCTTGATCAAATACACTTCGATCGGCGGAGCCTCATTGATGCGGATGGGATCGTAGGCGTCGAAGTTCGTCTGCTCCACAGCTCCCTGCTTGATTGTGATTTCATTCTTTAACGCAGCGCTGAGGCCATAGATGATTGCGCCCTCAGTCTGCGATCGCACAGACTCCGGATTTATAATCTGGCCACAATCGACGGCCGCGACGATACGATCGATCTTGAAATTATTGCCGGTGACGGTAACCTCAGCCACTTCGGCGAAATAACTTCCGAAAGAGCAGAATGCCGCGATACCGCGCCCGCGGCCTTTTGGCAGAGGCGTACCCCATCCGCCCTTCAGGGCAGCCAACTCCAAAACTCGACGGAGCCGCGCGGGATTCACATCGTCATCACTCTTCGCCTTCCAGTTCGCCGGCGCAACCAGCAGTCCGCGCCGGAACTCATAAGGATCTCTGGAGGCTGCAACAGCGAGTTCATCAATGAAGCTCTCGACGACGAATCCGTTAAACGAATTTTCCACCGACCGCCACCACGCTCGCGGCACAGCACTCGCAACGGGATTGAATTCCAGGCGAACATTCGGGATTGCATAGGGCATTTGCTTCGCGCCGCCGGATTCGTCTTCGGCAGCATCGGCTTTCGGATCCCAATAACCCTTGATCGCGGTCGATGCCATGGTGTGAAACCAAGCCAGCGGACGGCCATGCGAATCTACCGCGCCCTGCATGCGATGACAGGTCGCCGGACGGTAGAAGTCGTGGGTCATATCATCTTCGCGGGACCACACGAGTTGCACGGGACGGCCGACCTGCTGCGCAATCTGCGCCGCCTCCGCGGGGAAATCGGCCATATAACGGCGCCCGAATCCTCCGCCCATGTAGGTGGTATGCACAGCAACTTTCTCGGGCTTGAGGCCGAGAACTTGCGCGACTGTTCCCTGCACCCAATCGGGAGACTGAGTGGGAGCCCAGACTTCGGCCTCGCTTCCGCGCGCATGCACGGTGATATTCATCGGTTCCATGGTGGCGTGCGCCAGCAGTGGAAGCTCGTAAACTATGTCGATCTTCTTGGCGCCGTTCGACAGAACTTGGTCTACGTCGCCGTCGTTCCGAACTCGTTTTCCGGACTTGTGCGCAGCCTCGCGTAATGCGGCGTACATAGCATCGCTCGTCTCCGATGCCGACGGTCCGCGATCCCAACTCACGCTGAGCGCTTCGCGTCCGTTCATCGCAGCCCAAGTTGAGTCCGCGACTACGACTACGCCGCCCGCGGTGAACTTGTCGGCTCCGAGCGCCGGGACTTCGAAGACGTCTTTCACGCCGGGAACAGATTTCGCCCTTCCTTTATCGAAATTGGCGGTTTTTCCTCCGAACGTCGGACAGCGGGCAATCACCGCGAAGAGCATGTCGGGAACGCGCACGTCAAGACCGAAACCTGCGCTGCCGTTGACCTTCGCAGGAATATCGACTCGAGGAGTGGCATGCCCGATGATTTCGAAATCGTCTTCATCCTTGAGCTCAACTTTTTGCTGATCGGGAACCGGTAATTTCATGGCCGCTTCGACGAGTTCGCCGTAAGAGGCACTTCGGCCAGATGCTGCGTGAATTACCGTTCCCTTTTTTGCCTCACAATCTTTTTTTTGCGCATTCCATTTCTGAGCAGCCGCAGTGATCATTAAATCGCGGACTGTGGCTCCGGCGCGCCGCAGCGGCATGAAATTCTCCATGGTGCTGCCGCTGCCGCCGGTGCCCATGTGCGCGTAGAGGTCAGGGCGAGTATCGGCTTGCTCGACAGTCACCGAGTTGAAATCGACCTGCGCCTCTTCCGCGAGGATCATCGCCAGGCCCGTCTTGATGCCCTGTCCCATCTCCGATTTTGCGACGATGAGCGAAATTTTCCCGTCGGGCTTCACATACACGTAAGCCTCGAACGGATTCGGAGCTTTCTTCTCCTGCGCCTTGTCAGATTCCTGCCCGGCGAGCACGGATCCTGAAAAGCGCACGCCGATCAGGATTCCCGCTCCCGCGACGGCCGATCCCGCAATGAATTTTCTTCGGCTGAATGTCATGGCTATGCTCCTTCCCCGGCGGCGCGGAGAATGGCTTTGCGAATTCGTCCATACATTCCGCAGCGGCAGAGATTGCCCATCATTGCCTCGTCGATCTGCTGGTCGCTCGGTTTCGGGGTCTTCGAGAGGAGTGCGGCGGCCGACATGATCTGTCCCGGTTGGCAGTAGCCACATTGCGGCACCTGCTCCGCGATCCAGGCGCGCTGCACGGGATGCGAGTTGTCGGCCGATAATCCTTCGATAGTTGTGACCTTCTTCGATCCGACGGACGAGATCGCGGTCTGGCACGAACGCACGGCCTCGCCGTCGAGATGCACGGTACAAGCGCCGCACAGCCCCATGCCACAGCCGTACTTGGTACCGGTCATATTGAGCGAATCGCGCAGAACCCACAGCAGGGGCGTATCGGGGGAAACGTCGACATCATGCGGACGATCGTTGATGGTCAAACGGAAAGCTGACATTGCGGGACTCCCAGCGAAGTTGCACTTTTGACGAGGCTACTCCAGAACCGTTTCGCAAACAAGAAGCGTCCCGGATGGAATGATCTGTGGACCCACGCTTAACAAGTTGAAAAGCCGTGACGCGGAGGGCGACATGCCCTCCGATCAGCCGGCGAGACTCCGGTGCCAGGATTACAGTCCTGGCTTTTTTTCCTGCTCTTCCGCGGCTTTTTCAGCGCCCGGCATCACGTTCTTCAGCGGAGCATTTTTCTGCTCGTTCAACTCCGGATGCGGCAGGGGCTTACGCGGCAGCATTTGATCGCGCATCGCAGTGTTATAGACAAAGATGGCTTCGACGGTTGCGGCCTGGGCAAGATCATCGGGCTGCAGCCGTTCGTAGACGTCCATGTTGGAGTGATGCGTCCGCGATCCGTAGTCGAGCATGTCCTGGATGAACTGGAATCCGGGGATGCCGACAGAATCGAACGCCTCGTGATCGGTGCCGCCGGTATCGCGCATGGTGATGGACGTAACGCCGAGATCCGCGAGGGGCGCGATCCACTGGCGAAAGACCGAAGCGATGGCGGCATTCTGCTGCAGGTACACGCCACGAATCTTGCCGCTTCCGTTATCGACGTTGAAGTATCCGGAAATTTTCGCTTGATCCGGTTTGATCACCGGAGGCCCGGCGGGCTTGCGAAGGAAATCAGGGAGCTTCACCTGGTCGGGAGCTTCGGAAAGGGGCACATAGCCGAAGTGCTGTTTGACGTATCCGTAGGAGCCGAACTCGCCTTGCTCTTCGCCGGTCCACAAGCCGACCCGGATGGTGCGCCGAGGCTGCACTTTTAAAGCGTTGAGGATCCGCATTACTTCCATCGCGACAACGGTTCCGGCGCCATTGTCGGTCGCACCGGTTCCCGAAGCCCAGGAATCGAGGTGGCCTCCAACCATCACGACTTCATCTTTCAACTTCGGATCGGTGCCCGGGATCTCGGCAAGGGTGTCAAAACCGTGCTCGTGATCTCCGGTGAATTCTGTCTCAACATCCATCTCAACCGTGACCGGGACATTTGCTTTGAGTAAGCGGTAGACGCGTCCGTAGTTTTCAATGGCCATCACGACGATCGGCAGCTGCTCGGCATGCTGGCGCTGATAGGTGAACCAGCCCATGCCTGATCCACCATCATCGAATATCGTTCCGCCCGATCCGCCGTTATTACGGCCATCGCGGCTCGGAATCACGATTCCTGCCGCGTGTTCGTCGGCGAAGAATTTGCCCGCCTTCTCGCGAAATTCCAGGCGCTTGATGAATGTGGCGAAGAAATCCTGATGCTCGCCCACGTGCACCGGAAACTCTTCCTGGCTTTTCAGGTTGGCGTCGTCACGCCGCTCAAATAGCGGCTTGTCCACCGGTTTGACCTCGCGCATTTCGCCGAAGAAAACGATCTTGCCCGCCAGCTTGCCTTTGTACTTCTCGAGGTCTTTCTCGTCCTTAGCATCGACCCAAATCGCCTGGCCGCTTCTAGCGCCATTGCTAGCGGGAGACCAGGGAAGGGCCTGGGCGATGAAGACGGCCGTGTCCGGCGCAGACATACGCACCCAGGTATTCAGCTGCCGCCATCCCATGCCGAACTCGCCCCAATCCTCGAGGTGCGCGTTCGTGCAACCCATCGCACTGAACTGGTCGCGCGTCCATTCGTTGGCTTTCTTCAAATTCGGCGAACCGGTCAGACGCGGCCCGATTCCGTCGGCCAGCGCCGAGGCATATTCCATGATGTGGGAATGCTCCAGGCCCTCCTGGCGGATCTTCTGATACATATTGAGGTCTAGATTTTCTACGGCAGGCTGCGGCTGATCATAAGAGGGTGCTGCACTTTCGTCTGCCTTCGTATCTTTTTTCTTATCCGCAGCCGACAACGAGAACGCGAAACACAGCAGGATGGTGGCTACTACAAACAAACGATTTTTCGTTTGCATCTTATTGTTTTTCCTCCCCAGAACGGAAAGCGCAGAGTAGCAGAATGTTGAGGAAATGTGAAAGCGCAAAGCGCCAGAGGATGCCCCGGGTTACGAAACGATAAGCGAAGGAATCAAGCTGCAAAAATTAAGAGGGACCACGCAAGGGATCCCTGTTTAAACATAACAACCGCCAGATGTATCGCCGCTAGAACTTCACCATCAACGCCATGTTCAGGCGGCTCTCGTCCTTTCGCAAATCCGGAGTCCAACCGGGAACCAGCGAGCCTGGCAGACCGGTATTCCCTCCCGGAGGGGTGATGCCGCCTCTTCCCGAAAAATAAGGAACGTTGGCCGCGCGATAGTCATACTCCCAGCGAAAGGTGATGTACTGGCTCGGCATATAGTCGAAGGTACCCGAGGCGTCCCATGCCTTGAATGGATCGCCCGGACTCTCGGTAAAGTATGGCGTCCCGGAAAATGCCGTCGCTCCATTGATGGGCGGAAGCAGCGTCAGATAGCGTCCGGGATTATTCATCTTCCCGCCGCCAACCGTCACGCCGAAGCGATCTTTATCAAACCAGAAGCGGTTGTACGCCATAAATCCCAGGAAGCTCTGCTTCGGTGAGACAAGGGACTTACCGTTCACCGTGCGCACACCATTGCCAAAGCAGGCGACGCCGCCGCCATCTTCGCAGCCTGCATCTCCAGTCAGCGAGAACGCCATCTTATCCAGCGTTTCCGAGGGACGATCGTAATACTTCACTTGAATGCTGTTGTCGGTGTGATAACGGGAGCGGTTTGGAATGCCGAGGGTATCGGTGCCCAGGCCGTAGTTGTTGGAGACCAGCGAGAACCAGCCCGTGGGACGCCACAGAAGCTGGCCTCCGAGGCCCGGCCTCGTGTTGAACTTTCCGTAGGACTGCCATCCATTTATGAACCACGGTTCAATCTTCAACTTGTCGCTCACAAAAATCTGCGTGCGAACGCCATTGAAGAACCACGGCGTGTTCGATGACACGTAAGAGGGCTGATACGCCCAATTGTCGAAGTTGTAGTAGCTGAAGAGTCCGATGTATGACATGAAAATGCCGGCGTCGATATTGATGCCATGCAGCGCGTCGAAGTGATATCCCCCGTATCCTTCGGAAATGTAGCGATAGGCATCCGACAGGTCCCATTGGCCGCGTCCGGGACTGGCATCATTTCGTGGGGTCGCCGTGGAATACATGCCGAATTGCGTCATGAATCGGGCGCGCACGTGATCGTAATGGAAATCTCCGCCGACGCCGAGTTGTGCGACTTGAAGTTCATTTGCCCGGAAAGCCTCGGTCGATCCACCGATCGTATCGTCAGCAGGACGGTTGAAATCGGCGATGTAGCTGACATCAGCACGAATTTCCGGCGTAAAGAACCTGCTGTCGAAGGCCGCCTCCTTGGTGCGCGCATTTCCATTGAGCCAGCTGAAGTCTGCAAAAGCGAACGGCTCCGGCTTCTGGCTCGATTTTGTCGTGTCTGCAGATACGGCGGTTGCGGGCGTCTCCACCGGATTCACGGATTCCGGCGAGCTAGCAGGGGCAGAGGCGGTCGCGGCTAAATTAGAGCTTGGCAGCGTCAATTCTGGCTTGCTTGTTGTGATTGCCGGACCCGCGTTTTCGCCGGAACTCACACCCTTCGCTTTTTCCAGCGCTGCCAACCGTTGTTGCAGATCGGTCACCAGCGCGCGCAATTCCTGGACTTCCGACTCTTTTGCAGCATTCGGGGCAATCGCCTGTTGTGCTGCCGCCGTGCACGGTATTGCGAATATGATTGCGGCCATCGAAAACAGGAAGCTGCATCCAAGCGAGGCGAAGTTTCGCAGCGCGCGAGATCTCCTACTTCTATTCATAAATTCTCCTTCAAGATTGCGGCGCGATGGGGGGCGAGAACTACATGTCCGAGGAGTCGCGCCTTAACTCATCCAGCACTTGGGAATGACCGCCGTTTTGCATGCGGCGTTCCAGGTCGCGGAGTGCCAGCGCGACCAGATGATAGTGGTGTACGTTCGCGAAACTTGGATCTTCGGTCACCTGAAGCCACAAGCGGTGCAACAAATCTAGATCTTCCGGCCGCAGTCGGGGCATATGAGCGCCGAGATAGTAGGTTTTAGATTCGCCGTCGGGCATGACCAGCTGCAGCGAGAGCGCCGGCCTCGGCTCCGGCAATCGCTCATAGGCATCTCCCGTAAGTTTTGCCTGCTCATCGAGCGACAGGCGGTTCGAGACGCCACACACAATCCTGGATGACTCCAGGGATTGCGCGGTTAATGCGATCGTGTCGAACACATCGGTTCCGGCGCCGACCATCAGGGAAACGGGCTTACCCTGCTTCTCGGCGACCGTCACGACGGCGGTGAATAGTTGCTGCTCGTATTCTTCAAACATTGCCGCGGAGTCAAGACTCGCATTGCGGCCAAACGAATGCTCGCGCGGATAGAGCCTTGCCGTCATCACGACGACGTCTTGTTTGGTCGTGTCGGTCTCGGCCAACACGTGGCGCAGATAATGGAGGTTGCGCGGGTCGCGAATTCCAACCAGAATGTTTCCCGGCCGCACTTGCAGCGCCTCGGTGCTGACCGCATTGCTGCTGTACACGCGGAATTGCTCGTAGTGCTCGGAAGCGCCCATCGTCCGCCGATGGGTCATATGTTCCGAGAAACTGAAGATACAAAAGAAAACGGCACTGAAGATGACACCTGCGATCGTAGCGGCGGGTTTTGAGAAGAGATTGGCCAATGCGGTCAGAAACAGAATGACGGTAATCAGCGCCAATCCGTAGGGAATTTCTTTTCCTCTAATAACGAAATTGCCCGGCACTTTCCATTCGCGCTTTTCCGGGTGGGTATAGCGCAAGACCAACACCGCCAGCGCCTTGGTCGCAAAACTCCAGATCACGCCGAAGGCGTAGAGGCCAGCCAGGACGAACACGTTTCCCCGGCTGAGAACAATGGTCGCAATCTGAAGCGCCGCCACCAGATTGATCAGGCGGTAGCTTGTTCCATATCGGCGATGGGGTGCGCGAAACCATGCGGGCATCACGCCGTCTTCGCTAATGCGGTTCAGAACGCCGTTGCAACCCACGATCGCGGTATTCACCGCGCCCGAAAGGATCAACACCCCGACCAGCACCACAAATCCCTGAAATACCAGACGCACGGTGTACGGACCCACCATGTACATGGCGAGGCCGCTGATCAGGTTGCCGAAATATTCCGGCCGGATTTTGTCGGGGATGATCATCACCGCGAAGAAGGAAACCAGCGACGTGAACAGCAGGCTATAGAGGAAGATCACCATGCCGGCCCGTTCGAGGTTCTTCAGCTTCGGGCTTTCAATCTCGCGGTTGACCTGCGCCAGAGATTCTTCGCCGCTCATCGCCAGCACGGAGTGGCCGAATCCTAGCAGGACGATCACAAACGTCAACTGGCTCAGCCAAGTCCCGTGAAGCCATCCGAAGAATTCGTGATCGTGATGGATGTTGGCTTTCACGGGCGCCGGGGGCATGTGGACACCAATGACACCGAGGGTAATGAGACACCACACGATCAGGACCACCACCATCACGGTGGTGATGCCCATGATCCAGAGCGCCTTTTCACTCGACTCGTGCATGCCCTGGATGTTTTTCCACCAGAAGTACAGCGTGACGCCGACCGCAAAGATTGCGGCGAAGGCATTGTCATTGAGATGGATGGGGTGGCGCAGCCTGGCCATCAAGTCTTCGAGAAAGCCGGACATGTACAGTCCCGCCGATACGGCGCTAATAGGACCCGTCAGCACATAATCGAACAGCAGGGCCGAAACCGAGAGCTTGGCGAGGGTACCGCCCATGGCCTCTTTCACCACGCGATAGACGCCGCCGCGCACAAACATGGTGCTCGACTCGATATACACCGCGCGCACCGCGTAGCTGAACAGCATCACGGCCAGCACGAACCACGGCGCACATTTGCCGATGACTTTTTCGGTATCGCCGCCGACGTAATAGGCGGACGATGCAAGATCGGAAAGGACGATCGCGGCGGCGCGCCAAAACGAGATGAACGACAACATTACCGTTGTCGCGACGAATACTGGGACGGCAGGACGCACACTGCGGGAAGAGAGCGCACCCATACTCAATATGGATACAGCACCCGGCCGCGATTTACATAAATAAGAACAAAAAAGATCGTAAGAAGTTCGTAAAGGTCACGAGGTGGGATTAAAGCGGTATCCGATCCAGGGTTCGGTGGTGATGTACTTCGGAGCGCGGGAATCACGCTCGATCTTCTTCCGTAACTGTCCGACGAACACGCGCAGGTATTCGAGTTGATCCGAGCTGCCGGGTCCCCAGACCGCCTTCAGCACCACACGCTGCGTCAATACCTTTCCGTGATTTGCCATAAAGTAGGCCAACAACTCATATTCTTTGGGTGTGAGGCGAACCTCCTTTTCGCGCACGAACACACGCCGCTGATCCGGCTCGATACGGAAGTCGCCGATGCTGAGCACGCTGGAATCAGGCGCAGGCACCCTTCGCGTTAACGCCCGCACTCTCGCCATCAATTCCTCGATGTCAAACGGCT
>JASLEQ010000288.1 GCA_030151135.1 Candidatus Sulfotelmatobacter sp.
CGACGCCATTGTGATGATCGAAAACATTTCGCGATTCATCGAGGAGGGCATGCCGCCGATGAAGGCGGCGCTGACGGGTGCGGGACAGATCGGGTTCACCATCGTTTCGTTGACCGTGTCGCTGATCGCGGTGTTGATCCCGCTGTTGTTTATGGGCGACGTGGTGGGACGGCTATTCCGCGAGTTCGCGGTTACGTTGGCGGTGACCATCATTATCTCGGCGGTGGTATCGCTGACCCTGACGCCGATGATGTGCGCGCGTATTCTGAAGCACAATCCCGAACACCAGCAGACGCGGTTCTATCGAGTTTCGGAACGGGTGTTCAACGGAATGATCTCGTTCTACGGGCGCACGCTCAAGGTGGTGTTGCGCTATCAGACGATTACGCTGCTGGTTGCGCTGGGAACGCTTGTGCTGACGGTGGTGCTGTACATCCTAATCCCAAAGGGTTTTTTCCCGGTGCAGGATACGGGCGTGATCCAGGGGATTTCGCAGGCATCGCAATCGATCTCCTATGAAGACATGGCGAAGAAGCAGCAGGACCTGGCGAAGATCATACTTCAGGATCCGGCGGTGGAGAGCCTTTCGTCGTTCATTGGCCCGGATGGCATTAACACGACGCTGAACAGCGGACGCATTTCGATCAATTTGATTCCGGTCGAAAAGCGGCACATGAGTGCTTCGGATGTGATCCGTCGGATGCAGAACAATCTCGGGCAGATCTCCGATACGCATCTTTATATGCAGCCGGTGCAGGACATCACGGTGGACGATCGCGTGAGCCGGACGCAGTACCAATACACGCTGGAGGATCCGGATTTCGACGAGCTGAATGAGTGGACCAACAAGTTTGTCGAGGAGTTAAAGAAGTTGCCGGAGCTGGAGGATGTGGCTACGGACCAGCAGACCGGCGGTCGGGCACTCCATTTGAATATCGATCGCGTGACGGCTTCGCGGCTGGGCATCGCGCCGACCACGATCGACAACACGCTGTACGACGCATACGGGCAAAGGCAGATCAGCACGTTGTATACGCAGTTGAATCAGTATCACGTCGTGCTGGAGACGGCGCCGGAGTGGCAACGTAATCCGGCGAATTTGGGTTCGTTGTATATCCAGGCGAACGGGTCGGCCGGCGCGACAGGGGCAGGGGCGGCGACATCATTCTCGTCGTCGGCGTCGGCGGCGGCCGGATCGAATGCGCTGACAACCTCAGTGAAGTACACACCTACATCCGGAGTGCTGACAGTTCCGGCCAAGGCCATTGTGGCGGCGTCGTCCACCCCTGGTTCGTCGGCTAGTGCGGGAACGACGGCGGGTACCACGCCGAATACGTCCACGTCGAGCGTGGGAACCACGGGGATCCCGTTGAGCGCGTTTACGCAAGCGGTGCCAATGACGGAAGCGCTCTCGATCAATCACCAAGGACAATTTCCGGCGGTAACAGTTTCGTTTAACCTGGCGCCGAACGCGTCGCTCGGCAGCGCCATTACCGAGATTGACAAGGTGAGCAAGCGAATCGGCTTTCCGGCGACGATCCAGGCCGACTTTCAGGGAACGGCGGCTTCGTTCCGCAATTCGCTCTCAAATGAAGCGCTGCTGATCATCGCGGCGCTGGTGACGGTGTACATCGTTCTGGGCGTTCTGTACGAGAGCTTCATCCATCCGATTACGATTTTGTCGACGCTGCCGTCGGCCGGTGTGGGCGCGCTGCTGGCGTTGATGGTCTTTCGGCAAGACCTGAGCGTGGTGGCGATTATCGGCATCATTCTGCTGATCGGCATTGTAAAAAAGAATGGCATCATGATGGTGGATTTTGCGCTGGAGTCGGAGCGCGAGCACGGCAAATCATCCACAGAGGCGATATACGAAGCCAGCCTGCTGCGCTTTCGGCCGATCATGATGACGACCATGGCGGCACTCCTCGGCGGTCTGCCCCTAGCCTTGGGCAGCGGCCTGGGATCAGAGCTGCGCCGGCCGCTGGGCATTTCAATGGTGGGCGGTTTGCTGCTCAGCCAGGTGCTAACGCTTTATACCACGCCGGTGATTTACATCTTCTTTGACACTCTGGGGCAGAAGCTGCGTGGACGGCGACCTTCGCACGTGGCTCCGCGCAACGAGCCTCCGCACGAGCAGCCTGCATGAGCCTGTCGTCTCCATTCATTCGGCGGCCTGTGGCCACGACGCTTCTGACCATCGCAGTGGCGATTGCGGGAGCGATTGCGTTTACCGTGCTACCGGTGGCGCCGCTGCCGCAGGTGGATTTCCCCACCATCAATGTGGGCGCCAACCTGCCGGGAGCGAGCGCGCAGATCATGGCGGCTTCGGTGGCGACGCCGCTGGAGCGGCAGTTCAGCCATATCGCGGGAATCACGGAGATGACCTCGTCGAGTTCACTGGGATCGACCGGGATCACGCTGCAGTTTGATTTGAGCCGCGATATAAATGGTGCTGCGCGCGATGTGCAGGCGGCGATCAATGCGGCGCGCACCTATCTTCCGGCGAATCTGCCATCGAACCCTTCGTATCGCAAGGTGAATCCCGCGGATGCGCCGATCATGATTCTCGGGCTCACCTCGGATAAATACGAAGTGACGAAGGTCTATGATCTTGCGTCCACGATCCTGGCGCAGAAGCTTTCGCAAATCGAGGGTGTCGGGCAGGCATTTATCGGCGGAGGCGCTACGCCGTCGGTCCGCGTGGAGGTCGATCCCAAGAAGCTGGAGAGTTTTGGCCTGACGCTGGGGAATGTGCAGTCCACTCTCAGTCTGCAGAATTCCCATGAACCCCGCGGGCAGCTTTCCGACGGCACAACTACCCAAGACATCATTACCAATGATCAAATCTCGAAGGCTGAAGATTACAAGCCGCTGGTGATTGGCTATAAGCGGGGCGCCGCGGTACGCCTGGAAGATGTCGCGGATGTCATCAATTCGACGCAAGACATTCGCAATGCGGGATACATGGACGGCACCCACGCGGTTTTCGCCATCATCTTCCGGCAGCCGGGCGCCAATATCATCGAGACCAACGATCGCATTACCGCGCAGCTTCCTTATCTTGAAGCGGCGATGCCTAAAGGAATCAAAACCACGATCGTGATGGATCGCACGACCACGATCCGCGCGTCGGTGCGGAATGTCGAGTCAACGCTGATCGGATCGGTCATTCTCGTAGTGCTGGTGGTGTTTGTGTTTTTGCGCAGCCCGCGCGCCACCCTGATTCCCAGCGTTGCGGTACCGGTTTCGTTGATCGGAACATTTGCGGTGATGTACCTGCTGGGGTACACGCTCGATAATTTGTCGCTGATGGCGCTGACGGTAGCGACCGGATTTGTGGTGGACGATGCGATTGTGGTGATGGAGAACATCACGCGCCATCTTGAAGGCGGCATGGAGCCGTTTGCCGCATCGCTGCAAGGCGCGAAGGAGATCGGGTTCACGGTTTTCTCGATCAGCATGTCGTTGA